>NZ_JBFPJR010000024.1:0-62134 GCF_040838215.1 Nocardioides eburneus
GCCCGGTGGAGCGCCCCCGAGACCAGGCCGAGGAGGTCCTCCTCCGTGTGGCCGGGGGTGGGCGGCTCGTCGAGCCGACGGAGATGCTGCATGTACGCCGACCCGGCCGGAGGTGAACGACTCGGCGAGGACGTCAGGCGCCGGCAGCTGCCTTCAGCGCCTCGGCGCGGTCGGTCCGCTCCCAGGTGAACTCGGGGAGCTCACGACCGAAGTGGCCGTACGCCGCCGTCTTGGCATAGATCGGACGCAGCAGGTCGAGGTCGCGGATGATCGCCGCCGGGCGGAGGTCGAAGACCTCGAGGACGGCCTTCTGGATGGTCTCCACCGGCACGGTCTCGGTCCCGAAGGTCTCGATGAAGACGCCGACCGGGGCGGCCTTGCCGATCGCGTAGGCGACCTGCGCCTCGCAGCGTCGAGCCAGGCCGGCCGCGACGACGTTCTTCGCGACCCAGCGCATGGCGTACGCCGCCGAGCGGTCGACCTTCGACGGGTCCTTGCCGGAGAAGGCACCGCCGCCGTGCCGCGCCATGCCGCCGTAGGTGTCGACGATGATCTTGCGACCGGTGAGCCCGGCGTCACCCATCGGGCCGCCGACGACGAACCGGCCGGTCGGGTTGATGTAGAGCTTGTAGCCCTCGGAGGGGACGACGTCCTTGAACTGCTCCAGGACCGGCTCGATGACGTGCTTCTTGATGTCGGGCTGCAGGGTCTTCTCGAGGTCGATGTCCTCGGCGTGCTGCGTGGACAGCACGATCGCGTCGACGCGGACCGCGCGGTTGTCGTTGTCGTACTCGATCGTGACCTGCGTCTTGCCGTCGGGGCGCAGGTAGGGCAGCGTCCCGTCCTTGCGGACCTGCGAGAGCCGCTCGGCGAGCGACTGGGCGATCTTGATCGGGAGCGGGAAGAGCTCCGGGGTGTCGTCGCAGGCGTAGCCGAACATCAGGCCCTGGTCACCCGCACCCTGTCGGTCGAGCTCGTCGATCGAGGCCTCGACACGGTCCTCGTAGGCGTCGTCGACGCCCTGCGCGATGTCGGCGGACTGGGCACCGATGGCCACCTGGACACCGCAGCTGCTGCCGTCGAAGCCCTTCTCGGAGCTGTCGTAGCCGATCTCGAGGATCTTGTCACGGACGAGCTGGGCGACCGGCGCGTAGGCCTCCGTGGTGACCTCGCCGGCGACCACGACCAGGCCGGTGGTCAGCAGCGTCTCCACCGCGACCCGGCTCTTGGGGTCGTGCTCGAGGAGGTAGTCCAGGACGGTGTCGCTGATCTGGTCGGCGATCTTGTCCGGGTGACCCTCGGTCACCGACTCCGACGTGAAGAGACGTCCGGTCACGGGGAAACTCCGTTCAGGGTGGTTCGGCTGATTCACCAGCACTCTGGTCGACAAAGCCTAGCGGCGGGCCCGGGTGGCGGGACCGCGGTCTCATTGTGGCAGCCCCCATATCGGGGACGGACAGGGGCGTACGGCGAGTCTAGTGACCGAGTCTCGCGGCGACCTGGTCCCAGATGACCTCCGCCAGCGCGGACTTCGCACCGGCCGGCACGTCGATGGCGGAGCCGTCCTTGCCGAGGATGATGGCTTCGTTGACCGGGCTCCCGAACACCGCACCTCCGCTGACGTCGTTGACGACGAGCAGGTCGCAGCCCTTGCGCGCCAGCTTGGCCCGCGCGAGCTCGAGCACCGAGCCGGTCTCGTCGCCGGTCTCGGCGGCGAAGCCGACGATGACCGAGTTGGGACGGGACCGGTGGTGGCTGATCTCGTGGAGGATGTCCGGGTTCTGCGTGAGCTCGATGCTCGGCGCCGAGCCGTCGGTCGCCTTCTTGATCTTGGCGTCGCTGACCGAGGTCGGCCGGAAGTCTGCGGGCGCGGCCGCCATCACCACCGCATCGGCACCGGACGCCGCGGTGACGACGGCGTCCCGAAGCTCGGCCGTCGTCTCGACCCGGACGATCTTGACCCCCGCGGGGTCCGGCAGCGTCACGTTGGCGGCCACCAAGGTCACCTCCGCCCCGCGGGCCGCCGCCGCGCGCGCCAGGGCATAGCCCTGCAGACCCGACGAGCGGTTGCCGAGGAAGCGGACCGGGTCGAGATACTCCCGGGTGCCTCCCGCGGAGACCACGACCCGGCGACCCGCGAGATCGGTCCGTCCGCCGCCGGCGAGCACCGAGCGGGCGTATTCGAAGATCTCCGCCGGCTCGGGGAACCTGCCCTTGCCGGTGTCCTTCCCCGTGAGCCGGCCCTCGGCCGGCTCGATCACGAGCGCACCGCGACGGCGCAGGGTGGCGACGTTGTCCTGCGTGGCGGGGTGCTCCCACATCTCGGTGTGCATGGCCGGGGCGAAGACGACCGGGCAGCGCGCCGTCAGGAGCGTGTTGGTCAGCAGGTCGTCGGCGAGACCGTGGGCGGCCTTGGCGAGCAGGTCCGCGGTCGCCGGCGCCACCACGACGAGATCGGCCTGCTGGCCGATCCGGACGTGCGGCACCTCCTCGACGTGGTCCCACGTCGAGGGTGAGACCGGCTTGCCGGACAGCGCGCTCCACGTGGGCGCGCCGACGAACTCCAGCGCGGCCGCGGTCGGCACGACGGTGACGTCGTGCCCCGACTCGGCGAAGCGCCGCAGCAGCTCGGCCGCCTTGTAGGCCGCGATCCCGCCCGAGACGCCGAGAACGACGCGAGGCCGCTCCCCCATCGGGGAAGCGGCCCGGTCGGAGCTGGTGGTCAGCGCAGGTCCTCGAGTGGCTGGGTCACTCGGCCGCGGCGGCGGCCGCGGACTCCGCGGTCTCCGCGGCGACCTCGGCGGGGTCGATGTCCTCACAGGTCAGGAGGTCCTCGTTGATCTCGCGGAGCGCGATCGAGAGAGGCTTCTCCTGAACGTGGGTGTCGACGAGCGGGCCGACGTACTCCAGCAGACCCTCGCCGAGCTGGGAGTAGTAGGCGTTGATCTGACGCGCGCGCTTGGCGCTGTAGAGCACCAGCTTGTACTTGCTGTCGGTCTTCGTGAGCAGGTCGTCGATGGAGGGGTTGGTCACGCCCTGGGCGTCGATTTCGGGGGCAGCCACGTTCAGCCTCACTGGTCGTCTGTGTCGCCGCGTCCGAGGGAGCGGCCGCTCGGGGTGCCGAGCGTCATCAAGGTTACCAACTCATCCGCAGCCTGATGAACTTCGCGGTTGACGATCGTCACGTCGAACTCGGGCTCCGCGGCGAGCTCGACGCGGGCCGTCTCCAGCCGCCGTTCCCGCTCGGCCTCGGTCTCGGTCCCACGACCGACCAGGCGTCGTACGAGCTCCTCCCAGGAGGGCGGCGCGAGGAACACGAAGACCGCGTCGGCCCACCCGATCGCGCGGAGCGTCTCGCGCACCTGGCGCGCACCCTGCAGGTCGATCTCGAGCAGCGCCGGCCGGCCCGCGGCGAGGGCCTCCTCGACCGGCCGGCGCGGCGTGCCGTAGCGCGCGACCTGGTGGACGGTCGCCCACTCGAGCAGCTCGTCCTCGGCGATCATCCGGTCGAACTCCTCGTCGGAGACGAACAGGTACTGCACGCCGTCCTGCTCCCCCGGTCGCGGCGGACGGGTCGTCGCCGAGACCGAGAGGAAGACCTCCGGATGGTCCTCGCGTACGGCGGCGGACACCGTCCCCTTGCCGACGGCCGTCGGCCCGGCCAGCACCGTCAGGCGCGGCCGCCGTGCGGCGTCCTCTGCGACGGCATCCACGGCGGTGTCGCTGGAGGCCTCGCTCACTTGCTGCCGAACTCCTCGGCCAGCGCGGCGATCTGCTTCGCGCCGAGGCCCCGGACCCGGCGGCCCTCGGCGATGCCGAGCCGCTCCATGAGCTGGCTCGCGCGGACCTTGCCGAGACCCGGCATGGCCTGCAGGAGGTCGATCACCTTCATCTTGCCGACGGCCTCGTTGGCCTGACCCTCCTCGATGACCTCGACGATCGAGGCACCGGAGTTCTTCAGGCGGTTCTTCACCTCGGCTCGCTCCCGACGGGACGCGGCCGCCTTCTCCAGAGCCGCCTGTCGCTGTTCAGGGGTGAGCGGGGGCAGAGCCACGAACGAACCTTTCGCCACGACGCCGCCCGGACGGGTCGGCGCAATCTTGTGAAGCCGCGCGCTGACACCGGCCGGACGCCTGTCCGGCCTGCGCCTGACACCGACCGGACGGATGTCCGACACGGCATCGACGCCACGGCGTCACGCCCGCGACAATCTAGTCACAAGCGGTGACAGCAGCAATCGCCGGGGCACTCCCCGAGTCGTCGCTCCGGCGGCGTCGTACGCGGAACACGGTCAGAGGGTCAGCGGGGTGTGACAGACGTCGCGGACCTCCTGCAACACGTGCGCGGAGGCCTCCTGCGCTCCGCTCACCTCGTTGGCCGCCGCGGTGATCCGCGCCCGCTCCGCGGCCGTCAGCCCCGCCGGCGGCTTCCCGGCGGCGTAGTCGCCGGGCGCGACGTCCGCGGCGTCGAGCGCGCTCTGCAGGTCACCGAGCGCGCCCACGAGCTGGTTCCAGTCGGCCCGGATGTCGGACGGCGCGGCATCGCGCAGGTCCCGCAACGCCGGCAGCGCCTTGAGCACCGCCCCGTCACCCGGCGCCGAGAAGAGGTCGGTGAGCTCCTTCTGGTGGCCCTTCACCGCGTCGCAGTAGGCGTCGGTGGAGCTTCCTCCGCACGACGCGGTCAGCGGCGCCACCAGGAGTACGCCGACGACGGCCGCCGCGCAGCGAGCGATCGCGCCTCGGCGGCCGCGCTCCGGGGTCTGCTCTCCTCGGTGGTCCCGACGGTGGTCCCGTCGGTCGTCACAGCGGCGGTCCGGGCTCAGCACGGCGGACACGGTACCTGCTCGCAGAACAGCGCTCGGCAGGACCTGTCAGGCCAGCGCCGCCAGCTCCTCGCGCGCGGCGAGGGCGGCGTCGCGCAGGGCCGTGGTCGAGGGACCCGCCTGGAGCAGTCCCCGGCTCGAGCTCGCCGCCACGTGGCGCGCGGCGGGGCCGAAGATGCGGGCGAGGTCGTCGGGGGTGCCGCCCTGCGCACCGTAGCCCGGCGCCAGGATCGGCCCGTTGAAGTCGTAGTCGAGTCCCGCGTCCGGATCGTGCACCGCCCCGATGGTGGCACCGATGACCGCACCGAACGAGCCCAGCGGCGCGGCGCCGGCGTCGAGCTGCCGCAGGTGGTCGAGCATGAGACCGCCGATGGTCCCGCCGCCGGCCGCGGTGGCGTGCTGCACCTCGGCGCCCTCCTTGTTGGAGGTGAACGCGAGGACGAAGAGCCCGGCGTCGTGCTTCGTCGCCGTGTCGACGAACGGCTGGAGCGAGCCGAAGCCCAGGTAGGGGCTCACCGTCACCGCGTCCGCGGCGAGCGGGCTCGCAGGATCGAGATAGGCATCGGCGTACGCCTGGCTGGTCGAGCCGATGTCGCCACGCTTCACATCGAGCAGGACGAGAGCGCCGGCCGCCCGCGACTCGGCGATGACCCGCTCCAAGACGGCGACGCCCCTGCTGCCGTGCCGCTCGTAGAACGCGGACTGCGGCTTGATCAGTGGGACGTGCGGCGCCAGCCCCTCGACGGCCGTCAGCGCGAAGCGCTCCAGCCCCGCCGGGGTGTCGTCGAGGCCCCACGCCTGGATCAGGCCGGCGTGCGGGTCGATCCCCGCGCACAGGTGGCCGCGCTCGGCCAGCGCCGCGACGTAGCGTGCTCCGAAGCTCATCCGGTCACTCTCCCCCACCGGTCTGGGCCGCGGCGACGCCCGCCGCGATCCGGCGCGGCCACAGCGGACCCTCGTAGATGAACGCGCTGTAGCCCTGCAGCAGGTCGGCGCCCGCCTCGAGCCGCGCACGTGCGTCCTCGACCGTGGTGATCCCGCCGACGCCGACGAGCGTCAGCCGGTCGCCGACGCGCCCCTTGAGGAGCCGCATCACCTCGAGCGCACGCGCGGCGAGCGGAGCGCCCGAGAGTCCGCCGGCGCCGATCTCCGCCACGTCGTGCGGGTGGCTGCGCAGCCCGTCCCGCGCGATCGTGGTGTTCGTGGCGATGATCCCGTCGAGCCCGATGGCGAGGGCCATGTCGGCGACCGCCAGGACGTCCTCGTCAGCGAGGTCCGGCGCGATCTTGACCAGCAGGGGGACGCGGGACCGCGTCACCGAGTCGGCCGTCGCGCGCACGTGCTCCAGCAGCGGCCGGAGCTTCTCCACCGACTGCAGCGAGCGCAGTCCCGGCGTGTTGGGGCTGCTCACGTTGACGACCAGGTAGTCGGCGTACGGCGCCAGCAGGCGGGTCGACTTGGCGTAGTCGGCGTGTACCGCCGACTGGTCGTCCTCGGGCACCACCTTGGTCTTGCCGATGTTGATCCCGAGGACGGACCTTCGCGCCGAGGCGGCGTCCAGCGACGCCGACTCGCGCCGTTTCCTGGCACGCGCGGCCAACCGGTGGGCGACCACCTCGGCGCCGTCGTTGTTGAAGCCCATCCGGTTGACGATCGCCCGGTCGACCGGCAGCCGGAAGAGCCGCGGCGCGGGGTTGCCGGGCTGCGGCTCCCCGGTGACCGTGCCGACCTCGACGTGGCCGAAGCCGAGACCCGCGAGCGCGTCGATGCCGACGGCATTCTTATCGAACCCGGCGGCCAGCCCGAGCAGGTTGGGGAACGTGAGCCCCATCGCCTGGACCGGCGCCCCCGGGACGCCCCAGCGCGCCAGCACGGGCCGCGCCGCGCGGATCGCCGCGAACGCCTGGTGGTGGGCGCGCTCGGGGTCGGAGCGCACCAGGAACTGGTCGAAGAGGGTCCGGTAGGGCCTCACTGCGCCGTTCCCGAGCCCGCCGGGGCCGTCTCCGCCGCCGGCTCCGCGGCCGGGGAGCCGGCGTTGTGGCCGACCAGCGCCGCCCACTCCTGCAGGCTCCGCACACCGATGTCGCCGCGGCCCTGCGCCTCGATCGCCTGCACCGCGGCGCCGAGTCCCTGGACCGTGGTGACCGAGGCGATGTTGGCCATCACCGCGGCGGTCCGGATCTCGTAGCCGTCGATGCGGGCGCTCTTGCCGCTCGAGGATCCGTTCGGAGTGTTGATGACGAGGTCGACCTCGCCGTCCAGGATCATCTGGACGGTCGTCTTCTCCCCTTCCGGACCGGCGCCCTCGGAGTGCTTGCGCACGACCGTCGACGGTACGCCGTTGCGGCGCAGCACCTCGGCCGTGCCCTGGGTCGCGAGGATCTCGAAGCCGTAGTCCGCGAGGACCTTGATCGGGAAGATCATCGTGCGCTTGTCGCGGTTGGCCATGGACACGAAGATCCGGCTGCCCCCGTCCTTCGATGCCAGCGGGAGCGGGCCGAACGCGCCGGCCTGGCTCTTGGCGAACGCACGGCCGAAGTCGGCGTCGAGGCCCATGACCTCACCGGTCGACTTCATCTCCGGGCCGAGGACCGTGTCGACCTGGTGGCCCTCCGGCGTCCGGAAGCGGTTGAACGGCATGACCGCCTCCTTCACCGCGATCGGCTGCTCCGGCGGGAGCGACCCGCCGTCCCCGCTCGCCGGGAGTACGCCGGCGGCCCGGAGCTCCGCGATCGACTCGCCCAGCATCAACCGCGCGGCTGCCTTCGCGAGCGGCGTCGCGGTCGCCTTGGAGACGAACGGGACGGTGCGGGAGGCACGCGGGTTGGCCTCGAGGACGTAGAGCACGTCGGAGCCCAGCGCGAACTGGATGTTGATCAGACCGTGGACGCCGACGCCCCGGGCGATCGCCTCGGTCGCGGTGCGGATCCGCTCGATCTCAGCCGCTCCGAGCGTGATCGGCGGCAGAGCGCACGAGCTGTCGCCGGAATGGATCCCGGCCTCCTCGATGTGCTCCATCACGCCGCCGAGGAAGAGCTCCTGGCCGTCGTACAACGCATCGACGTCGATCTCGACGGCGTCGTCGACGAACTTGTCGACGAGCACCGGTCGGTCCGGGCTGATGAGCGTGGCGGCCTCGATATAGGCGCGCAGCGCCTCGTCGTCGTACACGATCTGCATGCCGCGTCCACCGAGGACGTAGGACGGGCGGACCAGGACCGGGTAGCCGATCTCGGCCGCGACCGCCCGGGCCTCGACGAAGGTGGTGGCCATGCCGTGCTTCGGCGCGGTCAGGCCCGCCTCGGCGAGCACGCGACCGAACGCCCCGCGCTCCTCGGCCAGGTTGATCGCCTCGGGGCTGGTGCCGACGATCGGCACGCCGTTGTCCTTCAGCGCCTGGGCGAGCCCCAGGGGCGTCTGACCGCCGAGCTGGCAGACGACGCCGACGACCGGGCCGGCCTGCTGCTCGGCGTGGACGACCTCGAGCACGTCCTCGAGGGTGAGCGGCTCGAAGTAGAGCCGGTCGGAGGTGTCGTAGTCGGTCGAGACGGTCTCGGGGTTGCAGTTGACCATGATGGTCTCGTAGCCGGCCTCGGCGAGCGCCTGCGAGGCGTGGACGCACGAGTAGTCGAACTCGATGCCCTGGCCGATCCGGTTCGGCCCGCTGCCGAGGATGATGACCGCCGCCCGCTCGCGCGGCGCCACCTCGGTCTCCTCGTCGTAGGAGGAGTAGTGGTAGGGCGTCTTCGCCGCGAACTCGGCCGCACAGGTGTCGACGGTCTTGTAGACCGGCCGGATGCCGAGCGCATGCCGCACCCCGCGGACGACGTCGGCCGTCATGCCGCGCATCTTGCCGATCTGGACGTCGGAGAAGCCGTGCCGCTTGGCGAGCCGGAGGATCTGTGGGGTCAGCTCGGGCGCCGCGATGATCTCGCCGGCGATCTCGTTGATGAGGAAGAGCTGGTCGATGAACCAGGGGTCGATCTTCGTGCTCTCGAAGATCTCCTCCGCACTCGCGCCGGCCCGGATCGCGTCCATGACCTTCTTCAGCCGACCGTCGGTCGGGATCGAGATCTCCTCGAGCAGGGCAGCCTTGTCGAGCTCGACCTGCTCCTGATGCCAGTCGAAGACCGCGTCCGGCCGCTCCAGTGAGCGCAGCGCCTTCTGCAGCGCCTCGGTGAAGTTGCGGCCGATCGCCATCGCCTCGCCGACCGACTTCATGTGGGTCGTGAGGGTGGTGTCGGCACCCGGGAACTTCTCGAAGGCGAACCGCGGGACCTTGACGACGACGTAGTCGAGCGTCGGCTCGAAGGACGCCGGGGTCTCCTGGGTGATGTCGTTCTGGATCTCGTCGAGGGTGTAGCCGATGGCGACCTTCGCCGCGATCTTCGCGATCGGGAAGCCGGTGGCCTTCGACGCCAGCGCCGAGGAGCGCGAGACGCGGGGGTTCATCTCGATGACGATGATCCGGCCGTCGGCGGGGTTGACGGCGTACTGGATGTTGCAGCCGCCGGTGTCGACGCCGACCGCGCGGATGATGCCGATCGCGAGATCGCGGAGCTTCTGGTACTCGCGGTCGGTCAGCGTCATCGCCGGCGCGACCGTGATCGAGTCACCGGTGTGGACGCCCATCGGGTCGAGGTTCTCGATGGAACAGACGATGACGGAGTTGTCGGCCCGGTCGCGCATGACCTCGAGCTCGTACTCCTTCCAGCCGAGGATCGACTCCTCCAGGAGCACCTCGGTGGTGGGGCTCGCCGCGAGGCCGGTACCGCCGATGCGGCGCAGGTCGGCCTCGTCGTACGCCATCCCGGAGCCGGCACCGCCCATGGTGAAGGAGGGGCGCACCACCATCGGGTAGCCGAGCTCGTCGGCCGCGGCGAGCAGGTCGTCCACCGAGTGGCAGATCACCGAGCGGGCGGACTCGCCGCCGAGCTCCTCGACGATCTTCTTGAACTGCTCGCGGTTCTCACCCCGCTCGATCGCGTCGATGCTCGCGCCGATCAGCTCGACGCCGTACTTCTCCAGGACGCCGTTCGCGTCCAGGGCGACCGCGCAGTTGAGCGCGGTCTGGCCGCCGAGGGTCGCGAGGAGGGCGTCGGGGCGCTCCTTGGCGATGACCTTCTCGACGAACTCCGGGGTGATCGGCTCGACGTAGGTCGCGTCGGCGAACTCCGGATCGGTCATGATCGTGGCCGGGTTGGAGTTGACGAGGACGACCCGGAGGCCCTCCTCCTTCAGCACCCGGCAGGCCTGGGTGCCGGAGTAGTCGAACTCGCAGGCCTGGCCGATGACGATCGGGCCGGAGCCGATGACGAGGACCGACTTGATGTCTTCACGCTTCGGCATGTCAGAGATCCCCCGCCATCAGAGAAACGAACCGGTCGAAGAGGTAGGCCGCATCGTGCGGTCCGGCCGCGGCCTCCGGGTGGTACTGGACGGAGAAGCCCTTGAGCCGGCCGTCCTCGGTCTTGAGCTCGAGGCCCTCGACGCAGTTGTCGTTGAGGTTGACGTGGGAGACGGACGCGACGCCGTACGGCGTCTGCGTCGGCCGGTCGGTCGGTGCGTCGACGGCGAAGCCGTGGTTGTGCGCCGTGACCTCGACCTTGCCGGTGGTGAGGTCCTTGACCGGCTGGTTGATGCCCCGGTGGCCGTACTTCAGCTTGTAGGTGCCGAAGCCGAGCGCGCGACCGAAGAGCTGGTTGCCGAAGCAGATCCCGAAGTAGGGAAGGCCGGCGCCCAGTGCTTCTTGGAGCACCTCGATCTGGTGGGTGGTGGCAGCCGGGTCACCCGGACCGTTGGAGTAGAAGAGGCCATCGGGCGCGACGGCCTGCACCTCCGCGAGCGTCGCCGTCGCGGGGAGCACGTGCACCTCGATGCCGCGCTCGGCCATCCGCTCGGGCGTCATCTCCTTGATGCCGAGGTCGAGCGCGGCGACGGTGAACCGCTTCTCCCCCTGGGCCGGCACGACGTAGGCCTCGGTCGTCGTCACCTCGTCGGCGAGCTCGGCACCGCTCATCTCGGCGCTGGCGCGGACCTTGGCGAGCAGGGCCTCGGGGTCGGACTCGACCGTGGAGATGCCGACGCGCATCGCGCCGCGCTCGCGCAGGTGACGGGTGAGCGCGCGGGTGTCGACGCCGGAGATGCCGACGATCCCCTGCGCGCGCAGCTCGTCGTCCAGCGAGCGCTGCGAGCGCCAGCTGCTCGGCACGCGGGCGGGGTCGCGGACGACGTACCCGGCGACCCAGATCCGGCGCGACTCGGGGTCCTCATCGTTGATGCCGGTGTTGCCGACGTGCGGCGCGGTCATGACGACGACCTGCTTGTGGTAGCTGGGGTCGGTGAGAGTCTCCTGGTAGCCGGTCATGCCGGTGGAGAAGACCGCTTCGCCGAAGGTCTCGCCTTCGGCGCCGAATGACTCACCGCGGAAGGAGCGGCCGTCCTCAAGGACGAGCAACGCTGGGGTGGTGGCGGCACGACTGTGCACCCGGGCCTCCTTCTCCGCCTCACGGGACGGTGGTTAAAGGATGTTCGGTTCGGGCCCGACCCTATCAGCGGCGGCGGTCGTGACTGCAGTCGGCACGGCCCTCGGACCTGTTCGTCAGATCACGTCGCGGAGCCGAGCAGATCCCTGGCCAGAAGATCTGCGACCGCCTCTTCCTCGACGACCTCGCCGGCCGTCGCCATCGCATCGGCGAGCGCGGGGTCCCAACGGGACTCGGCGGGCACGCCGGTGAGCCTGTGTGACGGGTGGCCGGAGGAGAGTGCTGCGAGATAGTCGGCCGCGGTGAAGCGCCACGGGGTCCAGGGCACCTGTCGCGCAAGCGCCGTGGCGATGCGCAGCCCGCCCCAGTCGAAGTCTCCGTGGTAGCGGCAGGAGGCTCCGGCACCAGTGAGGATGCGCAGCAGCGCGACCACCGCTGCACTCGCCTGACCATAGCTGCAGACGAGGACCGGTCCTGACGCCTCTTCCGCTCGACCCCACCGGTCGGCGACCACCTCGATCACCGTCGGGTTCTCGCAGACGTGGACGACCGCGTCCCCAGCCAACGGCGCGATCCCGCCGGAGCGCACCTGGTCGAGGGTGAGGATGACCGGCATCCGAGCGGCGCGCATCGCCTCCAACGTGGTCGCCGTCGCCGTCGCCCGCCGGTCCTCGACCTCCTCCTGCGACCGGCCGGGGACGCCGAGGCAGATCACTGACGAGGAGACGGCGGAGAGTGCGACACCGGCGGCTGCCCACAGATCGCGAGCCGGCAAGCTCGGTTGATCCACGGTGGCCTCCCCGGACGAGGCGAAGGCGACACCCACGATCGCCTGGGCCATCCGACCGAGCGCGCGGTCTGCGTCGAGTGCGTGCGCGTCTCCGATCACGCGACGCGCAAGCACGGCGAGTGGCTCCTCGTCTGCCGGAAGCGCACTGAGCACCTCCGCGAGCAGCCCGACCAGCTCCGCCGCAAGCTGCGGAGACGGGTCGCTGCCGCGTCGTGACGCCTCGGCTCTCGCCGCCCGCTTGAGCCCACCCGCAGCACACCAGGATGTCCACCAGCCAGCGACGCCGTGCCGCTCCGCGACCGGCGCGAGGACGTCGCGGGCGGCGTTCCACGCCGCGGCCTCCTGTCGCCGCGACGCTTGTCTGTCGACGACCGGACCGGTCAGGGTCTCGACCGCGTCGGCAAGGCCCGGTGGCCACGGACCGCGACGGAGAACGGCCTCCACCGTCGCCAGATCCACCCGCAACGACGACGCCCGCCGCGGCGGTCCGACAAGCCGCGTGATGGCCGCTCGCTGCTCGGGGGTGGGCGTCTCCAGCGTCACCACACCCGCAAGCGCGTCGTCACCCGCAAGCGCGTCGTCGCACGCGCCGACGATCCGTCGACGCACCCGCTGGAGCAGCCAGGCCACATCCGGCCCGCCTAGCAGCCGCTCCAGCACCACTCGGTCGCCACTCATGGCGTCTCCGACCATACGGAGCCCCGCAGCGGACGGCATCGACCGACCGCGATGTCCTCGCCCCCTGCTGCCGGTCTCATCGCGATGGTCACCACGCGCTCGGGTCGAACGGGTTGATGACGCGGATGCCCGTGTTCTCGAAGTCCGACACGTTCCTGGTCGCGACCGCAGCTCGATGCACCCGCGCGATCGCTGCGATCTGGGCGTCCTGGTGGGAGATCGGACGCCCGCTGCGCTCCCGCTCCGCGACAACATCTCCATAGACGTCCGCTGCGCGAACGTGGTAGGCCAGCGTGCGCTCGGCCGCCAGCTCCAGCTGCCGCGTGGCGGCCCGGTCGATCCGCGAACGGCGCCTCCCCACCGGAAGCCTCGCGATCCCGTAGCGGATCTCGCCCCGCGTGATCGCCGTCAACCATGTCTCTCCCGGCGAGACGCTCTGCCGCCACGCCAGAACATGGCCGTCTGGTCGCTCCTTGAGCAGCTCGGAGACGACGTTGGTGTCGATGATGATCACGTCAGAGGCTCATTCACGAGCGGCTCAGAGATCGATGGCCCGAGGCATCGACGCTGTCCTGTCGGTGATCAGCTCTGCCGCCTCGTCGTCGGTCAACCCGATCTCGGCACCGAGCGAAAGGAAGGACCCTAGGAGGTCGAACGGCTCCTCGTCCTCCGTGACCGCCGCCTCGAGAATCGACCGCGCCTCGGCCTCCATCGACCGCCCGTGGGCCGCGGCACGCCGCTTCAGCTTCGCCTGCACCTCGGGCGAGAGGTTCCGCACCGTCATCATCGCCATCGCGCCACCGCCTCCCGACGCTGGTTACCTCCTGCATGCACTGCATTCAGACTAGCATCCTGCGCTAGGAACGCCTCGACGTCGGCGTCGTGCAGGTCGATCGTGCGCTGGATCGACCCCATGAACGCCACGGCGTTCTCGGCCAGCTCGCTGAACCGCTCGCGCAGCGATCGCAGATCGGAATGGATCACCGCCTCGTCGACCGGACGGCCGCCCGTGTGCGCTGCCGCATGGTCGCGAAGGGAGGTGAGCAAGGTGACGATGTCGGCCAGCGCGACCGACTGCAAGGCACCCCGGGTGCCGAGCGCGGCGTCGTACTGCCCCAGCGCGCGCTCGGCGGCCTCGCCCGCGCGGGAGAGCTGATAAAGCATGCGGCGACGGTAGAAGTCCTCCAGGGCAGTCACCCGTGAGGAGTCGGGAAAGGCGAGCAGGTTGCCCCAGCCCGGCGCCGCGAGGCTCTCCATCGCGCTGCGGACGGCATCCTGGGTGACCGGCTCACCGCCGTCACGGCACAGCGCGGCATAGACCTGCTCCGGGCGCACGTGGACGGTGAAGCGCTCCTTCTCGGCCAGCAGCGCCCGCATCACCCGCCGGTAGAGGCCGGCGTTGGGTGTAGAGAGATAGGCGAACGGCCCGTACCCGGTCGTGTCCTCCTCGCTCATACGCCGCATCCTTGCAGAGCCCACCGACAGTCCTTCGGCGTTCCGTACCACCCTTGGCACAGCGGGCAGGCCGGTCGAATGTGCAGCCGCCGGCACCTTGGAGGCGTGTCTGACAACTCAGTCAGAGCAGCGCGCCGTCCAGGACGGTCGGGGTGCCGCGCAGGAAGCTGGCGACCACGGCCCCGGTGAGCTTGCGGCCGTGCCACGGGTTGTTGCGCGAGAGCGAGAGCGAGGCGTCCTTGTCGACCACGACCTGGGCAGCGGGGTCGACCAGCACGAGGTTGGCCGGCGACCCGGTGGCGAGCGCGCGGCCGTGACCCTCGAGACCGGCAATGCGCGCCGGATTGGTCGACATCACCCGCGCGACACCGGCCCAGTCGAGGAGACCCGACTCCACCATGACCGTCGTCACGACGGACAGTGCGGTCTCCAGGCCGAGCATCCCGAAGGCCGCGTCGACGAAGGCGTGCTCCTTGTCGTGGCGCGCGTGCGGGGCATGGTCGGTCGCGACGGCGTCGATCGTGCCGTCGGCGAGCGCCTGGCGGAGCGCCTCGACGTCCTCGGCGGGACGCAGCGGCGGGTTGACCTTGTACGTCGGGTCGTAGCCCGCCAGCAGGTCCGTCGTCAGCAGCAGGTGGTGGGGCGTGACCTCGGCGGTCACCTCCCAGGACCCGTCCTTCTCGGCCTGGGCCTTGGCCCAGCGAAGCACCTCGACCGAGCCGGCGGTGGAGACGTGGGCGACGTGGACGCGAGAGCCGGTGTGCCGAGCGAGCATCACGTCGCGGGCGACGATGACCTCCTCGGCGACGCCCGGCCAGCCGGGCAGACCGAGCCGCCCGGAGAGCTCGCCCTCGTGGCAGCAGGCACTGCCGTACGGCGCCAGCGCCGGATCCTGGCTGTGCTGGCTGATGACACCGCCGAACGTCTTGACGTATTCCAGCGCCCGCCGCATCACCCGCGGGTCGGCGACGCAGCGGCCGTCGTCGGAGAAGACCCGGACCCGTGCGCGCGAGCGTGCCATCAGCCCGAGCTCGGCGAGCTCCTCGCCGCGGAGGCCCTTCGTCACCGCGCCGACCGGCGCGACGTCGACGAGACCGGTCTCGCGGCCCGCCTCCCACACGCCGAGCGCCGCCTCCGCGGTGTCGGTGACCGGGTTGGTGTTCGCCATGGCCAGGACGGCGGTGTACCCGCCGACCGCCGCGGCCTGCGAGCCGGTGAGGACGGTCTCCGCGTCCTCGCGGCCGGGCTCACGCAGGTGGGTGTGAAGGTCGACGAGCCCGGGCAGCGCCACGAGCCCGTCGGCGTCGACGACCCGGTCGGCACCGGTCTTCGCCCCGAGGGAGCCGACCTCGCGGATCAGCCCGTCCTCGACGTACAGGTCGGCCTTCTCACCCCCGAGGAGCGAGGCACCCTTGATCAAGACACTCACAGCGTCTCCTCCCCGGCGAGCAGGTGGTAGAGCACGGACATGCGGATGGCGACGCCTGCGGAGACCTGGTCCAGCACGACCGAGCCCACCGCGTCGGCGGCGTCAGCGGAGATCTCCAGCCCGCGGTTCATCGGCCCCGGGTGGAGGATCGGCACACCCTCGTCGAGCCGGCGGAGACGGTCGCGCGTGAGGCCGTAGCCGACGGTGTACTCCCGCGGGCTGGGGAAGTAGCCCCCGCTCATCCGCTCGCGCTGGACACGCAGCATCATGACCCCGTCGACCTCGGGCAGGACCTCGTCGAGGTCGTACGACGTCGCGAAGCCGTCCGCCTTGGCCCACTCCCCCACGCCCGATGGCATAAGCGTCGGCGGCGCGACGGCGACCACCTCCGCACCGAGCTTCGCGAGACTCTTGACGTTGCTGCGGAACACCCGGCTGTGGGTGAGGTCGCCGACGATGGCGATCCGCCGGCCCTCCAGCGCACCACGCTCGACACTCCCCGCGCCGAAGTGACGCTGCAGCGTGTAGGCGTCGAGCAGCGCCTGGGTGGGGTGCTCGTGCATCCCGTCGCCCGCGTTGACGACCGGGACGTCCACCCACTGCGCCACCTGGTGCGCGGCGCCAGAGGCGGAGTGGCGGATGACGAGGCCGTCGACGCCCATCGCGGTCACGGTGAGGACCGTGTCGCGCAGGCTCTCGCCCTTCGACGCCGACGACCCCTTCGCGGAGAGGTTGATGACGTCGGCGGAGAGCCACTTGCCGGCGATCTCGAAGCTCGACCGGGTGCGGGTGGAGTCCTCGAAGAAGAGGTTGATCACGGTGCGGCCGCGCAGGGCCGGCAGCTTCTTGACCTCACGCCGCTGCACGTCGTGCATCTCGGCGGCGGTCTCGAAGAGCTGCTGGATCTCCTCGGCGGTGACGTCGTCGATGGAGAGCAGGTGGCGGGTCACGCTGTCGGTCCTTCCACGTCGATGATCCGGACCTCGTCGATGCCGTCGGTCTCCTCGAGGCGGAGCCGGACACGCTCGCTGCGGGCCGTCGGGAGGTTCTTGCCGACGTGGTCGGCGCGGATCGGCAGCTCGCGGTGACCGCGGTCGACCAGCACGGCCAGGCGTACGACGGCGGGCCGGCCGAGGTCGGAGAGCGCATCGAGCGCCGCCCGGATGGTGCGGCCGGAGTAGAGCACGTCGTCGACCAGCACCACGGTCTTGCCGTCGAGCCCGGTGGCCGGCAGCTCGGTGCGGTGCGGAGTGCGCGTCGGGTGGGAGCGCAGGTCGTCGCGGTACATCGTCACGTCGAGGGACCCGGTGACGACCGGCGTACCTTCGACCTCCTCGATGCGGGCCGCGATCCGGCGGGCCAGCGGGACGCCACGGGTGTGCAGCCCGAGCAGCAGCAGGTCCTCGGCGCCCTTGTTGCGCTCGAGGATCTCGTGCGCGATGCGGGTCAGCGCCCGGGCGATGTCGTTCGCGTCGAGGACGACCCGACCCTGCTCACCGGGGCCTGGGGCCGCACTGGGCTCGTCGGTCGCTGCACGCGCGGCGGAGCTCGCGTCTGTCATGCGAGCCGGACCTCCTTCTCCGCCTCACGGGACGGCTCGTTAAAGGATGTCGGACGGCGTCACCCTACCGTCGTCCGACGGTCAGCGCCGAACCGCGACACCGAGCGCCGCTCAGGCCAGGTCGAGCAGCACCTTGCCGACAGCACCGTCCTCGACCGCCTGGTGGGCGTCGGCAGCCCGCTCGATCGGGAAGTGGTGGAGCGGCACGCCTGCGTCCTCACCGACGCGCAGGGCACCGGCGGCGACGGCGGCGCTCACGTCCTCGGCCGCGGCGCGGAGGAGGTCCTCGCCGAGCGTGTAGAGCAGGATGAACTGGTAGCGGAGGTTCTTCGAGAACGTCGCCCGCAGCGGCATCGTCAGCTCGTCGCCACCGTTGTTGGCGTAGATCGCGATCGTGCCGCGGACCCTCGTGACCTCACGGTCGAGGTCGTTGTTCTGGGCCGGCGCGACGTCAACGACGAGGTCCACCCCGTCGGGCGCCAGCGCCCTGACCTCGGCGACCGGGTCACCGACCGTGTAGTTGACCGTCTGCGCGGCCCCGGCCGCGACCGCCAGCGCGGCCTTCTCGTCGCTGCTCACCGTCGCGACGACCGTGGCTCCGGCCCAGCTCGCCAGCTGGACCGCGGCGTTGCCGACCGCGCCCGCGCCGCCGTGCACGAGCACCGTCTGACCCGTGAGCGCCCCGGGCGCGAGCCGGCTCACCGACTCCCCCGAGGTGAGCGCGCGGTGGGCGGTGATCGCGGGCACGCCGAGACTCGCCCCCAGGTCGTACGACGCCCCCTCGGGCAGCCGGAACACCCGGTCGACCGGCACCACGACATATTCCGCGGCGGTGCCGAACGGACGACCGTGCTGGGCGAGCATCACCCAGACGCGGTCGCCGGCGGCGTACCCCTCCACGCCGTCGCCGACGGCGTCGACCTCACCCGCACCGTCCTGGCCGGGCGTGATCTCGGGATAGGGCAGCGCGGCGTAGGTGCCTCCGGCCCGCTGCTTATGGTCCGTCGGGTTGACGCCGGCGCGCATCAGTCGCACCCGGAGCTCACCGGGCCCGGGCACGGGGGTGTCGCGCTCGACGAGCGTCAGGACGGAGGACGGACCGGTCTCGGTGTAGACGACAGCGCGCATGCGAACGACGTTACCGACCGGTCCCGAGCCCTCGGGCGCGCACACCGCCTCACAGCGCCTGGGCCATCCCCGCACAGGCCTTGAGCCACGACATCCGGGTGTCCCTGGAGAGCTGGGCGTACTGCACCGACGAGCCGCCGACCAGGATCGGGTCGAACGGCACCCGGTGGACCCCTCGGGTGCGCTGCTGGTAGACGTCGACGAGGTCCTGGGCCAGCTTGTCGTCGACCTTGGGCGAGGGGTCGGACAGGACCGTCACGGTCTTGTACTTCAGGTTGGCGTAGCCGGACTCCTGCAGGGCGTCGAGCATCCACAGCCCGCTGTAGCCGGTGTCCTCGCGCACCGTGCTCGTGACCACCAGCAGGTCGGCCGCCTCGGCGGCGGCGAGCCAGTTCTCGGCCCGCATGTTGTTGCCGGTGTCGACGAGGATGATCCGGTAGAAGCGCTCGAGCAGCTGGTGGACCGCGGTGAAGTCGTCGGCATGGATCTGGCCGGTCACGTCCGGGCGCTCGTCGGAGGCGAGCACGTCGAAGTGGGCGTCCCCCTGGCTGCGGACGAACGCGCCAAGGTCGCCGATCCGGCTCTGGTAGACGTCGGAGAAGCGGCCCAGGTCGTCGAGCAGCTCGCGGGTCGTGTTGCGGTGGTTGCTCCGCGTCCCCCGGATGCCGAGCGTTCCGCGCGTCTCGTTGTTGTCCCACGCCACGACCCCGCCACCGCGGACCGTCCCGAAGGTATAGCCCGCTGCGAGCACGCCGGTGGTCTTCGCCGCTCCGCCCTTCGGGTTGATGAAGACGATGGTCCGCGGGCCGTCGAAGTCGCGCTGGATCGCGGCGCGGTCCTGCTCGTAGGCGAGCTCCTTGCGGCCCATCGCCGGCTTGATGAGGCCACCCGACATCCGGCGTACGGCGCCCCGCCAGCCCCACGTCGCCGGGCCGTGCCCCACGGAGTCCGCGCGTCGCTCCAGAAAGTCCGTCGCCGTCATGAAGCGGCGTACGTCGCCCTCGGGCTGTCCCGCCTGGAAGGAGGCGTCCTCGAGGGGCGGCGCGGGCGAGACGGCCGAGCTCGGGGTCTGCGCCGGAGGCGGCGCGAGGACCGGGACGCCGTTCGGGTGGGTGTGCTCCTCCGGGGGCTTCTGGCCCCAGCCCGGCTCGGGCTGCCGCGTAGGCGGCGCGGGCGGGACGGGCGGCGGCGCGACCTGTGACGTCGGCGGCGGTCCCGGCGGAGGCGCCACCGGTGGGGCCGGCGGACCGGCGTACTCGTGGTCAGCGTGGCTCGCCGGAGGGCTGACGATCGGCTCGCCGGCCTCGTCGAGCGGCGCGGTGAGCGGGTCGTGCTGTCCTGCGGCGCCGGGTGTTTGGGTCATGCGTGTCTCCTCCGAGCAGGGACGCGTTCGGGCCCAGTATGCCGAATCCGGCTGAGGGCCGAGGACACCGACCGGCGCACGCGCCGCCCGGTCGGCCCGCGACGTGAGCGCATCAGGGGCCGGCCGGACAGCAGCGGAAGGTCAGGCGAGCGAGTCGCGGTCGCGCTGGATGGCGCCGAGGACGCCGTTGACGAACGTCGGCGACTCGTCGGTGGAGAGCTCCCGCACGAGGGCGAGCGCCTCGCTGACCGCCACCTCGTCAGGGACGTCGGGCGCATAGAGGATCTCCCACACCCCGAGCCTCAGCACGTTGCGGTCCACCGCGGGCATCCGCTCGAGGGTCCAGCCCTGGGCGTACCTCGCCAGCAGCTCGTCGATGCGCGTTCGCTCGCGCTCGACACCGCGCACGAGCGTGACGGTGTAGGGGTTGTTGGGGACCTCGCCCTCGGCGAGCTGCTGGTCGAGCAGCTCGCCGGCGGCGATGCCACGCGCCTCGGACGCGAAGAGCAGGTCGAGCGCGCGCTTGCGTGCCTTGGTCCGGGCCGTCCCCGTCCCTTGGCGCTGGGTGCGGTCAGCCATCAGGCGGCGTCAGCCCTTCACGCGGCTGAGGTAGGAGCCGCCCTCACGGGTGTCGACCTTGATCTTCTCGCCCTGCTCGATGAAGAGCGGGACCTGGATCTCCGCACCGGTCTCGAGGGTCGCGGGCTTGGTGCGACCGGTGGCGGAGTCGCCCACGACGCCCGGCTCGGTGTAGGTGATCGTGAGCTCGACCGACGGAGGGAGCTCGATGAAGAGGACGCGACCCTCGTTCGTCGCGACGATCGCCTCGGTGTTCTCGAGCATGAAGTTCGCGGCGTCACCGACGATCTCCGGCGAGACCTCGATCTGGTCGTAGGTCTGCACGTCCATGAAGACGTAGTTGGTGCCGTCGTTGTAGAGGTACTGCATCGTGCGCTTGTCCACGGTCGCGGTCTCGACCTTGGTGCCGGCGTTGAACGTCTTGTCGACGTTCTTGCCCGACTCGACGTTCTTCAGCTTGGTGCGGACGAAGGCCGGGCCCTTGCCGGGCTTCACGTGCTGGAACTCGACGACCTGCCAGAGCTGGCCGTCGAGGTTGAGCACCATGCCGTTCTTGAGGTCGTTCGTCGTTGCCATCGCGTGCGAGCCAGCCTTCGTTCGTCGGTGTGTCGTCTGTTCCTGCGGTGCAGGTTGTCAAGTGGTCGTACGGCGCACGGGCGCCAGCGATGGAGTCTATCGGCGCAGCAACACCGAGCAGAAAATCGGGCCGTGTCCTCGCGGGAGCCGCCGCAGGCCGAATCGCGCGGCAGGGCCGGGAGGATCCCTGCCGTCAGGCCGCGGCGATGGTCTCCAGTGCTTCGCGGTATCCGTCCACACCCCGGCCGGCGACGACCGCGGCCGCGTGCGGCGTCACCACCGAGTGGTGACGCCACTCCTCGGGTCGGGCCATCGGATCGCTGAGATGGACCTCGACGAGAGGCGCCGTCAGCTGGGCGCAGGCGTCATAGACGGCGTAGGAGTAGTGCGTCCAGGCCGCGGCATTGAGGACGACCGGCGTCTCGTCGTCGGCGGCGCCGTTGAGCCAGTCGACCATGACACCCTCGTGGTTGGTCTGCCGGACCTCCACGTCGAGCCCGAGACCGAGCCCCCACTCGACGCACAGCGCCGACAGCTCGTCGTGGGTGGTGGTGCCGTAGATCTCCGGCTGCCGCCTGCCGAGCCGGCCGAGGTTTGGGCCGTTCAGCACGAGCACCCGCCGCAGGTCCGAGCGCGCCGCCATCATGCCACCGCCTCGAACGCCGCACGCAGCAGCGCCTCGTCGGGACCGGCCAGGATCATCGGCTCGGCGACGCCGGTCAGGACGAGGAAGCGCAACTGGGAGCCGCGGGCCTTCTTGTCCACGCGCATCGCGCCGATCAGGTCGTCGAAGCCGGCCTCGGCGCCGGCACCGGAGACGCTGACCGGGAGCCCGACGCGCGCGAACGCCTCGCGGTGCCGGGCCGCGACCTCGTCGGGCAGGAGCCCGGCCAGGCGCGCGAGCTCGGCGGCGTAGACGCAGCCCACGGCCACGGCCTCGCCATGGCGGATGGCGTAGCCCGAGTGCTTCTCCACGGCGTGGCCGAGGGTGTGGCCATAGTTGAGGATCTCCCGGCCCGGGTGCCCGTCGGCACCGCCGGTCTCCTTGAGGTCCGCGACGACGACGTCGACCTTGACGCGGACAGCGCGCTCGACCAGCTCGGTCAGGACGGGCGACTCCGCGGTGAGCGACGCGGGGTCGGTCGACTCGACGAACCGCAGGATCTCCGGATCGGCGATGAAGCCGCACTTCACGACCTCGCCCAGGCCGGCGACGAGCTCCTCACGAGGCAGGCTGCGCAGCAGATCGAGGTCGCAGAGCACGCCGGCGGGCTCGTGGAAGGCGCCGACCAGGTTCTTGCCGGCGGCGGTGTTGATGCCGGTCTTGCCGCCGACAGCGGCGTCGACCATCGCCAGCAGCGTCGTGGGGACGTGGACGACGCGGACGCCACGCAGCCAGGTCGCGGCCACGAAGCCGCCCAGGTCGGTGGTCGCCCCGCCGCCGAACGTCACGATCGCGTCGGAGCGGGTGAAGCCCTTCTCCCCCAGCGCGTCCCAGCAGCCCTCGGCGACGGCACTGGTCTTGGCGTCCTCCCCCTCGGGCAGCCCGAGGCCGAGGACGTCGTAGTGGGGCACCAGCGCGTCGAGCACCGGCTGCGCCTGCTCGGCGAGCTCGGCGGCGTACAGAAGCGCGACCCGCTCGGTCCGCTCGCCCAGGATCGACGGCAGTCTCTCGGCGAGGCCCCGGCCGAGCACGACGTCGTACGGCGACGCCCCGCCCACGTGGATCTCGGTGTGGCTCTGCTGGCTCTCGGCCATGGTGTCAGGTCCTCTCCCCTGCGACGGCGGCGCGGATCTCGTCCGCGACGTCCTCGGGCGTACGGCCGTCGGTGTCGACGACGATGGTCGCGACGGACTCATAGATGGCAGCCCGCTCCTCGAGCAGCTGCTTCACGCGCGCGCGCACGTTGCCGAGCAGGAGCGGGCGACCGCTGCCGAGCCCGACCCGCTTGACCGCATCCGCCAGGCCGACGCGCAGGAAGACCACCTCGTGGCCGCGCAGGAGCCGCTGGGTGTCCGGGTCGAGTACGGCGCCACCGCCGAGGGAGACGACACCGTCGTGCTCGGCGACGGCCGCCGCGACCGCGGCCTTCTCCAGCCGGCGGAAGTGGGCCTCGCCCTCGTCGACGAAGAGGTCCTGCACGGACTTGCCGGCCACGGCCTCGACGTCCTCGTCGGTGTCACGCAGGCTCACGGCCAGCGACTCCGCCAGCAGACGGCCGACGGTGGACTTGCCCGCGCCCATCGGACCGATGAGCACGGCCTTCGGCTTGGTCATGCGCCACCCACCTGTGGGATCACGTGAACCGGAGCGTGTCGAGGTAGGACTCGGCGTTGCGCTTCGTCTCGGCCACCGAGTCGCCGCCGAACTTCTCCAGGACGGCGTCGGCCAGCACGAGTGCCACCATCGCCTCCGCGACGACGCCGGCAGCCGGCACGGCGCAGACGTCGGAGCGCTGGTGGTGGGCGACGGCCGCCTCACCGGTGGCCACGTCGACCGTACGCAGCGCCCGCGGGACCGTGGCGATCGGCTTCATCGCCGCACGGACGCGGAGGATCTCGCCGGTGGTCATGCCACCCTCGGTGCCGCCCGAACGGCCACTCACCCGGCGGATGCCCTCGTCGGTCGGGACGATCTCGTCGTGCGCCTGGCTCCCCGGCGTGGCGGCCAGCTCGAAGCCGTCGCCGACCTCGACGCCCTTGATCGCCTGGATGCCCATCAGCGCACCGGCGAGCCGGGCGTCGAGACGCCGGTCCCAGTGCACGTGGGACCCGAGGCCCGGCGGGAGGCCGTGGACGACGACCTCGACGACGCCGCCGAGCGTGTCGCCGTCCTTGTGGGCCTGGTCGATCCGCTCGACCATCAGCTTCGACGTGTCGGCGTCGAGGCAGCGGACAGGGTCGTCGTCGACCCGGGCGAGATCCTCGGGCTGCGGGAGCACGCCTGCCGGCACGCGTACGCCGCCGAGCTCGATGACGTGGGAGAGCACCTGCGCGCCCACCGTCTGGGCGAGGAAGGCCTGGGCGACGCGGCCCAGGGCCACCCGCGCGGCCGTCTCGCGCGCCGAGGCGCGCTCGAGGATCGGGCGAGCGTCGGCGAAGTCGTACTTCTGCATGCCGACCAGGTCGGCGTGTCCGGGCCGCGGACGCGTCAACGGCGCGTTGCGCGCCTGCCCCTCGAGCTCGGCGGGGTCGACCGGGTCGGCCGCCATCACCTTCTCCCACTTGGGCCACTCGGTGTTGCCGATCTGAATCGCCACCGGTCCGCCCTGGGTCTCGCCGTGGCGCAGGCCTCCGATGATCGTGATCTCGTCACGCTCGAACTTCATCCGCGCGCCGCGCCCATAGCCGAGACGGCGCCGCGCCAGCGCGTCGCCGATCTCCTCGCTCGTCACACGGACATGGGCCGGAAGCCCCTCCAGGATCGCGACCAGGGACGGGCCGTGGGACTCGCCCGCAGTGAGCCAACGCAACATGGGGCCAGTCTTTCATCCTCCGCGCGGTGTCCCTGCCTCGGTCCGTGCCGCTGAGACGCGAGCTCCGGCGGGTGAGGATCGCCGCCGTCGGGCACGATCCCGCGATGGCGGGAAGTGGTGGCGCCCCACCCGGTCGGACGCCGCCACTGCGCCGCCATGGCGGGGGAATGCCGAAGCCTCGGGGCGAAGCCCGATCAGCCGACGAGTGCCACGGTCGAGCCGGCGAGAACGCCGAGGACGAGCCCGAGGATCATGAACGGCCCGTAGGGCAGGGCCTGCTTGAGTGCAGCACGCGACCGCTTGACCAGCGCGCGGCCCACACCCCAGAGCGCGAACACGACGAGCCCGCCGTAGAGGCCGACGAGCCACTCGTTCCACCCCAACCGGCCCAGGACGAGGCCGACGAGCGCGGCGAGCCGGACGTCGCCGAAGCCCATCCCGGCCTGCTTGACGAACCACAGCACCCAGAAGAACGACCGCGCCACGAGCATCGCGACGACCGCGCGCACCAACACGTGGGTCTCCTGCGTGAACGTCCACTCGACGACCAGCAGCGCCAGCAGCGCCCCGGTCGCCGGCAGGACGACGATGCGCGGCAGCAGCCGCGTGCGCCCGTCGACGACGGCGAGGAGGACCAGCACCGGCACGAGCGGCACGAGGACCCACAGCAGCCGTCCCTCGGCGCCCGTTCCGAGTCGGAGACCACACGCTCCGGCGACCACCGCCGAGACGAGCGCCGCCACGGACGCCAGCCCGGGGAGGCGGCCCAGGTCGGCGTACAGCTCCTTGGGTCCCTCGTCCTCCGGCACGTCACCCAGCGACTCCGGCGCCGGCTCGGGGAGCCGGCGGATGGCCGGCGGCACGAGCAGACCGAGTACGCCGGCCGCGACCGCGCACAGCAGCGCGACCAGCCCCGTGCTCATGCCGGGGTGACCGCCTCGGCCGGCCCGTCCTCGCCCGCAGCCTCGGCGGGCGTCAGCCCCAGCGCCTGCTCCCCCGCGGCCCGCATGGCGCCGAGCGGCGCATCCCGGCCGGTGAAGAGCGTGAACTGGAGGGCCGCCTGGTGGACCAGCAGGTCCAGCCCGGAGACCACGACGCCGGACGCCGCGGAGACGCCGGTGACGAGCGGCGTCGGCCACGGGTCGTAGACGACGTCGAAGAGGACCGGCACCGAGCGCCAGCGGGCCACCAGATCCGTGGTCTGCGCGGCGACAGGCACCGTCGACACGAGGATGTCCGCCTCGGGCCTGGCCTCAAGCGGCTGCACGCTCACCGTCGGCGCTGCGGGATGGCTGGCGATCACCGCCACGGTCTCGGCGGCCCGGTCGGCGTCGCGGGCGAGCAGGGTGACGTCACGAGCGCCGAGCTCGACCAGAGCCAGGCCGGTCGAGGCCGCCGTCGCGCCGGCGCCCAGGACCACACCGTGCATGACCCTCGCCGAGGAGCGCTCACGGACGGCCGCGACCGCCCCGGGAAGGTCGGTGTTGTCGCCGGCCCAGCCATAGGACGTGCGGACCAGGGTGTTGACCGCGCCGACGAGGCGCCCGCGCGCCGACATCGAGGCCAGCAGCGGCACGGCCTCACGCTTGAGCGGCATCGTGAGCGACAGCCCACGCCATGCGCCCGGTGGCCACGCGCTCCCGAGCGCATGGGCACGATCCTCGCTCAGGAGCGCCAACTGGTCGGCCAGCGTCCCGGCGGGCACCCGCACGGCGTCGTACGACCATCCGGTCAGGCCGAGCTCGGCGTAGCCGGCCCGGTGGAGGACCGGCGAGAGCGAATGGTCGATCGGGTCGCCGAGGACCGCACACTTCATGGTTCTCCCTTTCGGCAGCGGTCTCAGCAGCGGTCCGACTGCGTCTCGCAATACCGCTTGTATTCCGCCTTGTACTTCAGGAACTCCGCATAGCTGGAGGCGAACTTCGTCTCGCCCGTCTTGAGGTTGACCGTGACGTAGTAGTACCAGTCGCCCGGCGTCGGGTGGAGCGCCGCCTGGATCGCGTCGTCCCCCGGCGAGCCGATGGGGCCCGGCGGCAGGCCGGCATGCAGATAGGTGTTGTACGGCGAGTCGACCTGCTGGTCCTCGGAGCTCACCGCGACCACGCCCTGCCGGCCCAGCGCATAGTTGACGGTGGCGTCGATCTGGAGGCGTCCGGTCTGCCCGGCGGCGCCAGGGTTCTCGACGCGGTTGTAGATCACCCGCGCGATCTTGCCCATGTCACGTCCGCGACCCTCCGCCTGCACGAGGCTGGCGACCGTCATGACCTGCTCCGGGGTGTAGCTGATCGCCTTCGCCTCGGCGGCGAGCGAGTTGTCGCCGAGCGCCTGCTTCCACCGATCGACCATCGCCGTGAGCATCTGGACGGGCGTCGTACCGGGCGGGAAGGTGTAGGTCGCCGGGAAGAGATAGCCCTCCGGGTTGCCGTGGGCATAGTCCGGCAGGCCGATCTTCCCCGAGGCCAGCGCCTTCTCGAACTGCTGCTTGGAGAACTTCGTCTCCTTCGTCAGCCGGGCCACGATGTCCGCGACGCGGTAGCCCTCGGGGATCGTGACCAGGCTCTGGACGAGGTTCTTCGGATTGACCAGCAGCGCGAGGGCGTCGGACGCCTTCATCTGCTTCTTGAGGACGTAGTAGCCCACCTGGATGCCGCTCGACTTCGGATCCGCGTTGGCCGCGTCGACGAACGCGTCGACCGACTTCACGACGCCGGCGGACTTCAGGTTGCGACCGATCGCCGTCGCGGTCTCGCCGCGGTGGACCTGGAACGTCACCTTGCCCGTGCCGGGACCGGCGAAGTCCGCGGGTCCGCCGCCGAGCGCGTCCTTGAGCGCGTGGTAGCCCTTCGAGCCGCCGAACCACAGGCCGCCGACCACGACGACCAGGGCGAGGAGGACCGCGAGGCACCCGGGCAGCGCCCGCCCGCGCTTCTCGGCGCGGTGACCGCCGACGCCGGGCACCGGGGAGTCGTACGCGTCGTCAGGCTCGTACCCGGGCTGGTCCTCGGACGGGTGATCAGGCATCGGCGACCTCGACGATCTCTCCAGGCGCCCGGCCGGTGGCGCGTTCGGTGTCCAGCGCGTGCTGCAGGATGAGTACGGCGGCGGCCTGGTCGACCACGGCGCGTCGGTCGGCCCCCTTGCGGCCGCGGTCCCGGAGCATAGCCTCCGCCGAGACCGTCGTCAGACGCTCGTCGACCAGACGCACCGGCACCGGCGCGACCCGTCGCGCGAGCTTGCCCGCGAAGTCGCGGACCTTCGCCGTCGCGGGGTTCTCCCCGCCCCGGAGCGAGCGGGGCAGCCCCACGACAACCTCGACGACGGCGCTGCTGTCCTCGGCGATCTCCGCCAGGATCCGGCTGATCCGGGCCAGATCCCCCTTCCCGCGTCTGACCGTCTCCACCGGCGTGGCGAGGAACCCGGTCGGGTCGCTGCGCGCGACGCCGATCCGGGCGTCCCCCGGGTCGATGCCGAGACGTACGCCGTGGCGCATCAGGCGCCGGCCGCGCCGTGCACGAGACCGGGGACGAGGCCGAGCGCCTCGTCGATCCGCGAGGTGTCGCTGCCGCCACCCTGGGCGAAGTCGTCCTTCCCGCCGCCCTTGCCGCCGACGACCGGGCCGAGGCTGCGGATCAACTCACCGGCCCTGACCCCGCGCGCCCGGGCTGCGTCGTTGGTCGCCGCGACCAGCGACACCTTGCCGCCCGCGTCGCCCAGGAGGACGACGACCACGGGACGGTCCGCTGCCCCCGGGGCTTGCCCGAGGCGGCTGCGGATGTCGATGGCGAGCGTGCGCAGGTCGCCGCCGCCGACGCCGCTGGCACGGTGAGCCACGACCGCGGTGCCGTCGATATCGCTCGCGGCGTCGGCGATCGCACCGGCGGAGGCGAGCAGCTGCGCCGTACGCACGCGCTCGAGCTCCTTCTCGGTGCTCTTCAGCCGCTCGACGAGGTCGCCGACCCGGCTCACCAGGTCGCCGGGCTGGGTCTTGAGCAGGTCGGTCAGGTCGCCGACGAGGTCGCGCTCGCGAGCGAGGTAGCAGAAGCCCTCGAGACCGGTGAAGGCCTCGATGCGGCGGTTGCCCGACCCCACCGACGACTCGCCGGTCACGACGATCGTCCCGACCTGGGAGGAGTGCTCGACGTGGGTGCCGCCGCAGAGCTCACGGCTCCACGGGCCACCGATCTCGACGACGCGCACCTTGCTGTCGTCGTAGGTCTCACCGAAGAGCGCGATGGCGCCCCAGTCCTTGGCCTCCTGCAGCGTCATGTACTGCCACGACACGGGCAGGTCGGCGCGCAGGGCGTTGTTGGAGACCTCCTCGATCTCGTGCACCTGGCCCGGCGTCAGCGCCTTCGTCCAGCCGAAGTCGAGCCGGAGGTAGCCCGGCCGGTTGAACGACCCGGACTGCAGGGCCGTGGGGCCGAGCACCTCGCGCAGCGCCGCGTGGACGACGTGGGTGCCGGAGTGCGCCTGGCGGGCACCGAGGCGCCACTCCTTGTCGACCTGGGCGTGGACCGGCCGCGACGGCTCGAACTCGCCGTCGACCACCCGGACCTGATGGACGACGAGGCCCTTCACGGGGCGTTGGACGTCGACGACCTCGAGGCGGCCGCCGTCGAACTCGATGATGCCCGCGTCGGCCGACTGGCCGCCGGACTCCGCATAGAACGGCGTGCGGTCGAGGACCAGCTCACCGATCTCGCCGTTGGCGAGTGTCGGCACTGCCTTGCCCTCGCGCAGCAGCGCGATCGGCTTCGACTCGGTCTCGAGCGTGAAGTAGGCCTGCCAGTCGGTCGGGCCGTTGGTGTCGAGGATGTCGCGGTAGACCGAGAGGTCGGCGTGCTGGCCCTTCTTGGCGCGCGCGTCGGCCTTGGCCCGCTCGCGCTGCTCGGCCATCAGGCTGCGGAAGCCCTGCTCGTCGACCTCGAGGCCGGCCTCGGACGCCATCTCGAGGGTCAGGTCGATCGGGAAGCCGTAGGTGTCGTGGAGCTGGAACGCCTGGTCCCCGGGGAACGTCGTGGCGCCGCTCTCCTTCACCTGGCCTGCGGCCAGGTCGAAGATCTGGGTCCCGGCCTGGAGGGTCTTGCGGAACGCCTCCTCCTCGGCGTCGGCGACCCGCTTGATCCGGTCCCACTCATGGTGGAGCTCGGTGTAGGTCTCCCCCATCTTGTCGCGCGAGACCGGCAGCAGCTCGGGCATCGCCGGGTCCTCGTAGCCGAGGAGCCGCATGTTGCGGATCGCGCGGCGCATGAGCCGGCGCAGGACGTAGCCGCGGCCCTCGTTGCCGGGGGTGACACCATCGCTGATGAGCATCAGCGAGCTGCGGATGTGGTCAGCCACCACACGGAAGCGGACGTCATCGTCGTACGACGCACCGTAGCGCTTCCCGGTGAGCGTCTCCGCCTTCTCGATGACCGGGAAGACCACGTCGGTCTCGTACATGTTGCCCTTGCCCTGGAGCAGGTAGGCGACCCGCTCGAGGCCCATGCCGGTGTCGATGTTCTTCTGCGGCAGCTGGCCGGCGATGTCGAAGTCGCTCTTGGAGCGTACGGCGGAGAGCTCGTCCTGCATGAAGACGAGGTTCCAGATCTCCATGTAGCGGTCGCCCGCGTCCCAGTCACGATCCTTGCCGTAGGCGCCGCCACGGTCGACGAGGATCTCCGAGCACGGCCCGCCGGGCCCGGGGACCCCCATGGACCAGTAGTTCTCCTTGGGAGGCAGCCGGACGATGCGGTCATCGGGCAGCCCGGTGACCTTGCGCCAGATCGCCACCGCCTCGTCGTCGCCGTCGAGGACGCTCGGGTAGAGGACCGACTCGTCGAAGCCGAAGCCGCCGTCGGCGATCGACTTCGTGACCAGCTCCCAGGCGAGCGTGATGGCGCCCTCCTTGAAGTAGTCGCCGAAGGAGAAGTTGCCGCACATCTCGAAGAACGTGCCGTGACGAGTGGTCTTGCCGACCTCCTCGATGTCGGGCGTGCGGATGCACTTCTGGACGCTGGTCGCACGCGTGAACGGCGGCGTCTCCTGGCCCAGGAAGTAGGGCTTGAAGGGCACCATGCCGGCGTTGACGAACAGCAGGTTCGGGTCGTCGAGCAGCAGCGATGCCGACGGCACGACCGTGTGCTCGCCGATCGTCTGGTTGGTCGCGAAGTGCGCGGTGAAGCGCCGGCGGATCTCCGCCGTGCTCATCGGGATGTCCGCGCTGGAGTCGGTCACTGCTGGCCTCTCTCGATCTCGGGGGACCCGGTGGTCCCGGCATTGCTCGCAGGGTTGAGCTGGGGGGTGGAGTCGTACGCCGCGGCGTACCGCTCGCGCAGCTCGGTCTCTCTCTCGGCGCGCCCGGCGGCGACCTCCTCGCGGAACACGCGCGCGCCGACGCCGAGCGCCTGGAGGCGGCCGCGCAGGCCGTCGGCGGTGAAGACCTCCGCGGCACGCCGCCCGCGGATCATCGCGTAGACGCCGGCACCGGCGCCGGCCGCGAACCAGATCGCCCGGTTCATGCCACTCCGTCCAGGTCGGGGACATCGGCGCGGTGCTTGGCGCGGTATTCGCGCAGTGCCTCGCGCACCTCCGTCTTGCGCTCCTTCCGGGTGCGCTTGAGCTCGCGCTTCATCTCGAACCGGATCCGGTTGCGGACCTCGGGAGACAGCGCCCGGCGTACGCCGTGGACCAGGGCGGCCGCATGGACGACGGTGTCGCGCAGGACCGCGTCGGCGAAAGCCGGCGCAGACAGCGCCGACACCGGTCCGGAGGCCTCCGCGCGCTCCTCTCCGAGCGAGGTGATGACGAACTCCTGCTCCGTGCGCACGACGCCGCGACCGGCCGCCGTGCGGCCCGAGGCGGTGGTGGCGACGCGCGCCTCCAACGCGTCCAGCCGCTCGCGCAGCTCGACGGTGGCGGACTCGGCGGCGGCGACGCGGCGCCGGGCGCGGGCCCGGCTGCGCAGCGCCACGAGGACGGCCACGAGCAGCAGGAGCACGAGCACCCCCACCGTCAGCGCGGCGGCCCAGGCTGGCACGCTCCACTCGGTCGTCATGGCGTCCGACCCTATCGCGACGACCGGCCGTCGCCCGTCGTGCCCCGGACGATGCGCCGGACCCGCTCCCAGCGCTCCTTCACGCCGGCCTCGGCGCCGTGGGTCGTGGGGTGGTAGTAGTCGGCATCGGCGACGACGTCGGGGAGATACTGCTGCTCGGCGATGCCGAACGGCTCGTCGTGGGCGTACTTGTACGCCGTGCCGTGCCCCAGCTTCTTGGCGCCCGAGTAGTGCGCGTCGCGCAGATGGGCCGGGACGGTCCCGATCCGCCCGGCCTTCACGTCGGCGAGAGCCGCCCCGATCGCGGTCGTCACCGCATTGGACTTCGGCGCGACCGCCAGCGCGATCGTCGCGTGGGCGAGGGTGAGCTGGCCCTCGGGCAGACCGATGAGCTGCACCGTCTGGGCCGCGGCGACCGCCGTCTGGAGCGCCGTGGAATCGGCGAGCCCGATGTCCTCGCTCGCGAGGATCATCAGCCTCCGGGCGATGAAGCGCGGGTCCTCCCCCGCCTCGAGCATCCGGGCGAGGTAGTGCAGCGCGGCGTCCACGTCCGAGCCGCGGATCGACTTGATGAACGCGCTGACCACGTCGTAGTGCTGGTCACCCTGCCGGTCGTAGCGCACCGCGGCCTGGTCGACCGCCGTCTCCGCGGTCGCCACGTCGATCACGGGGATGGCGGCCGATGCCTCCTCGGTGCTCGCCGCGCGGCTCCGCGCCGCCCCGGCCGCCGCCTCGAGGTAGGTCAACGACCGGCGCGCGTCACCGCCCGCCAGCCGGACGAGGTGGTCGAGCGCCTCGTCGGTGATGGTCACGGAGCCGCCGAGGCCGCGCTCCTCGGTCAACGCGCGCTGCAGGACCCCGCGGATGTCATCGTCGGTGAGCGACTCCAGCCGCAGCAGCAGGCTGCGGGACAGCAACGGGCTGATCACCGAGAAGAACGGGTTCTCCGTGGTCGCCGCGACCAGCGTCACCCAGCGGTTCTCCACGCCGGGGAGCAGGGCGTCCTGCTGGGCCTTGCTGAAGCGGTGGACCTCGTCGACGAAGAGCACCGTCTCCTTGCCGGTCGCGACCAGCTCGGCGCGGGCACCGTCGATCGCGGCCCGCACCTCCTTCACCCCGGCCGAGACAGCGGAGACCTCCACGAAGCGGCGGTCGGTGTGGCGGCTGACGATCGAGGCGATCGTGGTCTTGCCCGTCCCCGGCGGACCCCACAGCAGCAGCGAGAGGGACTGGTCGCCCTCGATCAGCTGCCGCAGCGGCGAGCCGGGCGCCCGCAGCTGCTCCTGGCCGACGAGCTCGTCGAGGGTGCGCGGGCGCATCCGCACCGCCAGCGGCGCAGCACCATGGTCGCTGTCCGCGAGCGACCCGCCCGCCGGCGTACGACCCGCGTCCATCTCGAAGAGCCCGTCCACGCAGCCAGCCTAGTAAGCGCAGCGATCCGTCCAACCGGCACATCGCGGGGCCCCGGCCCGTCGACCGCAGCGGTCGCCGTGGCCGAGCCCCTCGCACAGCGCGTCGGTCAGGCGCGACCCATGCTGTTGTTCTCCAGGTCGAACCACGTGTCGGCGTAGCCGGGCGCGTTGCCGATGTCGGCCGGGCTGCCGCCGGGGTCGGGACGGCCCTCGTCGTCGACGCCGAGGAGGCGCGCGGTGACCGGCTTCTCGGGGTGCTTGCCGATCACGCCCGGGAAGTGGCACGCGACCTTATGCTTCTTGCCGATCTGGAGCAGCGGCGGCTCGACCCGGGCGCAGATGTCCTGCGCGATCGGACAGCGCGTGCGGAACCGGCAGCCCGACGGCGGGTTGATCGGGCTCGGGACGTCGCCCTCGAGGCGGATGCGCTCGCGCCGTCCGCCGACCTGCGCCTGCTTCACGTCGGGCACCGCGGAGAGCAGGGCCTGCGTGTAGGGATGCTGCGGCGCCTCGTAGATGCTGTCCCGGTCACCGATCTCGACGATCTTGCCGAGATACATCACGGCGATCTCCGGGCAGAAGTGCCGGACGACGGCGAGGTCGTGCGCGATGAAGAGGAACGAGACGCCGAACTCCTTCTGGATGTCCTGGAGCAGGTTGATGACCTGCGCCTGGATGGAGACGTCGAGCGCCGAGACCGGCTCGTCGGCGACGAGGAGCTTCGGGTTGAGCGTCAGCGCGCGGGCGATGCCGATGCGCTGTCGCTGGCCGCCGGAGAACTCGTGCGGGTAGCGGTTGTAGTGCTCGGGGTTGAGGCCCACGACCTCGAGCAGCTCCTGCACGCGGGGCAGGACCTTGTCCCTCGGCACGATCTTGTGGATGCGCAGCGGCGCTCCGATGATCGTGCCGACGGTGTGGCGCGGGTTCAGCGAGGTCGAGGGGTCCTGGAAGATCATCTGGATCTCGCGACGCAGCGGCATCAGCGCGCGCGCGTTCAGCGTGGCGATGTCCCGACCCTCGAACTTGATCTCGCCGCCGGTCGGCTTGTAGAGCCGGGTGACCATCCGCCCCGTGGTGGACTTGCCACACCCCGACTCGCCCACCAGGCCGAGCGACGTGGCGGCGCCGACCTCGAAGGAGACCCCGTCGACGGCCTGGACGTGGCCGACCGTACGCCGGATGATGCCGCTGGTCTTGACCGGGAAGTACATCCGCAGGTTGTCGACCGACAGCACGGGCTTCGTCTCGGCCGCCGGCGCGGGGTCCTTGGTCAGGGACGTCTTCGCGTCGCTCATCAGTCCTCCTCGACCAGGTCAGGGGCGATCTCGGGCAGGATCTCCTGCTCGTAGACGCGCGCAGGGTTCGCCAGGTGGCAGCGCTTCACGTGGTTGCCGCCGCTCCGGGCGGGCGTGAGCTCGGGCAGCAGCGTCCGACACAGGTCGTCGACGACCTTGTCGACGTGGTCGCAGCGCGGGTTGAACGGGCAGCCCGGCGGCGGGTTGAGCAGGCTCGGCGGGTTGCCCCGGATCGGGATGAGCTTCGCGTCGACCGGCGCGGAGACGTCGGGGACGCTCGAGAGCAACCCCCAGGTGTAGGGCATCTCCGGGTCGGTCAGGATCTCCTTGGTCGGGCCGTACTCGACGGCACGCCCGGCGTACATCACGAGAACGTCGTCGGCCATCTCCGCCACGACGCCGAGGTCGTGGGTGATGATGATGATCGCGGAGTTGAACTCGCGCTGCAGGTCCTGCAGTAGGTCGAGGATCTGTGCCTGCACCGTCACATCGAGCGCCGTGGTCGGCTCGTCGGCGATGATGAGGGCCGGGTCGTTGATGAGGCCCATCGCGATCATCGCGCGCTGCCGCATGCCGCCGGAGAACTGGTGCGGGTAGTCGTTCACACGCACGTCGGGCTGCGGGATGCCGACCCGGTCGAGCATCTCGATCGCGCGCTTCTTCGCGACCTTCTTGCTCACGTCATGGTGCACGCGGTAGGCCTCGGCGATCTGGTTGCCGACCGTGTAGTACGGATGCATCGCGGAGAGCGGGTCCTGGAAGATCATCGCGACGTCGCGACCGCGGCGCTTGCGCATGCCCTCGTCGCTGAGCGTGAGCAGGTCGACTCCGTCGAGCAGGATCTCGCCGCTGACCTGGGCATTGGAGCCGCGGTGGAGACCCATGATCGCCGAGCTCGAGACCGACTTCCCGGAGCCGGACTCGCCGACGATGCCCAGAGTCTTGCCACGATCGAGGTCGTAGGTCAGCCCCTCTGTGGCCTTCACAATGCCGTCCTGCGTGGGGAAGTGCACGACCAGGTCGCGGACGGAGAGCAGTGGAGTGTCAGTAACCATGGTTCCTCAGGCGAGACGGACGCGGGGGTCGATGACCGCGTAGAGCACGTCGACGATGATGTTCGCGACGATGACGAAGGCCCCGAGCATCAGGACGAGGCCCACCGTTGATGGTAGGTCGAAGTTGATGACCGACTGGACGGCCAGCTTGCCGAGGCCGTTGTAGTTGAAGACCTGCTCGGCGATGACCGCGCCGCCGAGGAGCCCTGCCAGGTCGATGCCAGCCATCGTGACCAGGGGCGTCAGCGCGGCCCGCATCGTGTGCTTGACCAGGATCTTGCCGCCCTTGAGGCCCTTGGCCCTCGCCGTCCGCAGGTAGTCCTCCCCCATCGACTCGAGCACGAAGGCACGGGTCATGCGGACATAGCCGGCCATGTAGACCAGGGCGAGGACCAGACCTGGGAGGAGCAGGTTCTGGAACCAGTGCCAGAGCCCACCGTCGGCGATCGGGGTGTATTGCGGCGTGGGGAAGAGCCCCCATTTCACCGCGAAGAACTTGATGGCGAAGAGCCCGATGAAGAACGTCGGGAAGGCATAGAACACGAGACTCAGCCCGACCAGCCCGCGGTCGATGATCGAGCCCTTCGTCAGTGCCGAGATCGCCCCGAAGATCACCCCACCCGCGATCCACATGATGAAGGCCACCAGCGCGATCGAGGCCGACACCGGGATCCGATCCTTCAGCTCCGACGTGACATTCTGGAGTTGCACACGGGAGTAGCCCAGGCACGGCGCCGGGCAGTGCGAGATCAGCTCGGGCGCCGACGTGCGCAGCGACTTGTCCTCGGGGTAGTCACGACCCTTGACGACGCCGACCGCGAAGTCGCTCCACTGCTGGATCCACGGCTTGTCGTAGCCCAGCGCCTTGCTGACCTGATGCTGCAGCTCCGGGGAGCAGTTCTTCCCGCACGCGAACTGGGCCGGGTTCACCGGTGTCGCGAAGAACAGCGCGAAGGTCGCGAAGCTCATCACGACGAGCATGATGACGCCGACGACCACGCGCCTGACGATGTAGGCGAACATTCTCCAACCACCTCATGAATCGACCTGCGGTCGAGCCGAGTCTCGATGAGGAGCCACAGGCAGATGGCCCGTGGCTCACATGGAAGGGTGGGACCGGCTTGTGGCCGGTCCCACCCCGGTGTTCAGACGGCCGGAGCCGTCCGTGACCGAGTCAACGGCCAGGCGTCACTGGACACCGATCGGACCGAGGTCCGGGTACATGCTCGAGGCAGCGTCGGTCATGTAGCCGGTGACCTTCGAGCCGCGGAGCAGGTAGAACTTCTGGATCTCGAGCGGGATGTAGGCGACGTCCTTGCCGAGCTGGATGTCGGCCTGCTGCAGCGCCTTGGTCTGCGCGTCGAGCGAGGACGCCGTCTGCGCCTGCGTGATGAACTTGTTGAACGCGTCGCTCTGATAGCGCCCGTAGTCCTGGCCGTTGGTGTTCTTGCGCAGGTTCGGACGGCTGTCGAACAGCGGCGCCGTCACCGTGATCGCCGACGGCCAGTCGGCACCCCACCCGGCCCAGATGATGTCGGCCTTCTGGTCCGGCTGCTGGATGTTGGTGTAGTAGGTGCTCGAGTTGGCCACACCGTCGAGCGTGACGTTGAAGCCGGCCTGCTTCCAGGTGTCCTTCAGCACGGCGGCCTGCTTGTCTGCGGTCGGCGTGCTCGGGTAGGTGAACGACAGGTTGATCGGCGTCTTGACGCCGGCCTTCTGCAGGATCTGCTTCGCCGCGTCGACGTCACCGCTCGAGGGACGCTTGAACGCCGGGTTCGACTGGTAGCCCTTCACGGTCGGGCTCACGATCGAGTCCGCCGGGTCGTAGGACTTGGAGCCACCACCTGCGTCGATCCAGCCCTGGTCGTTGGTCGCGGCGGCGAGCGCCTGCCGGACGGCAAGGTTCTTCACCCGCGCGAAGTTGAGCACCAGGTAGTCGGTGAACGGCGACTGCACGTTGACCGCGCGGTCGGCGACAGAGCCGGTGATCTGGGTGTAGTACGCCGGCGGGATGGACCGGTCGGTCACGGCCGTCTGCGCCGCACCGTTGTCGGCGATCAGCTGGTCGGCGATCTGCTCACCGGTCTTGCCGATGTCGTAGACGATCTTGTCCGGGTTCGCCTCGCGGATCTCCGGGTTGTCCGTCTTCGGGTCGTAGTTCGGGTTGCGGACCAGCGTGTAGCCCCGGTTGTGGTCGAGCTTGCCCTGGACCATGTAGGGCCCGTTGGAGAAGATCTGGAAGTTGGACTTGTCGCCCTGGTCCTTGTCCTTGCGGTAGGGGTCCATCATCCCCAGCGAGGCCACGGCGAGCGGGAAGTCCGGCCACGGCTGCTTGAAGTGATAGGTGATGGTCTGGCCCTGGCAGGTGATCGCCTTGTTGAAGGAGGCCACGTCGTTGTTCTTGGTGGTGTACGGGCCCTTGTACGTCGGCAGCCCGTCGCTCCCGAGGGGAATGTCGAGGTAGCTCAGCAGGTAGTTGGGGCCACCGGTGATCACGTCGGTCGCAAAGACCCGCGAGGCGCCGTACTTGAAGTCCTCACAGGTGATCGGCTTGCCGTCCTGCCACTTCACGCCGCTCTTGACCGTGAACTTCCAGACCTTGCCGCCCTGCGACGAGTGACCGGTGTCGGTCGCGAGGTCGGCGACCGGCGTGGTCGCCTTCGTCGTGTCCGTCGAGGCCGGGAAGGAGACCAGGCGGCGGTAGACCGTCCTGTCGAGGTTCGTCAACTCACGGCCCAGGTAGACCCGCTGGGGGTCGGTGTGCTCGAGAGCGTCGCGGATGTAGTAGGTCAGGGTGCCACCCTTGGTCGCCTTCGCGGTGGTGTTCGAGTTGCCGTTGCTGCCACTCGAACCGCTACCGCCACCGCACCCCGCGAGCACGACGGACGCGCTCGCCAGCGCAGCAACGGCCGCGAAGGCCTTCTTTCGATTGCTGGCCATTACCTCTCCTCATTGTGTGACGCGCCAGAACTGGCGGCACGGTCGGCAGCACAGTGCGGCCGAAGTCTTGCTGTTGTCGTGAGCGGTGCTCAGCGATCTCCCTTGGGGTCGAGCGCGTCGCGCAGTCCGTCACCGAGCAGGTTGAAGCTGAGCACCACGATCGCGATCAGCAGGGCCGGGAACAGGAAGAAGAAGAAGTCACCGGTCGAGTAGTTGATCGAGTCGGTCAGCACGTTGCCCAGCGTCGGCGTCGGCGGCGGGATGCCGACTCCGAGGAAGCTCAGGGCCGCCTCGGCCGAGATGTAGAGCGGCATCACCAGGGTGAACTGGACCAGCACCGGCGCCCACAGGTTGGGCAGGATCTCCTTGAAGTAGATCCGGCCGTTCGAGGCGCCGAGGACGCGGGCCGCGTCGATGAACTCACGTTCGCGGATGGTCAGCACCTGGCCGCGGATGAGACGGGCCATGCCCGGCCAGCCGAAGAGGCCGAGGACGAGGATCACGTAGACCGCGTTGGGCAGCGCTGCGGCCTGGTTGCCGGGCAGCGCCTTCGCGAAGAGCGCCACTCCGGTCGACGAGAGCGCCAGCAGCATCAGCGTCTGCGGGAACGAGAGCGTGAGGTCAACCAGTCGGCTGATGAGCGTGTCGACCACCCCGCGGCTGAAGCCGGCGATGATGCCCAGCACCGTCCCGACAACCATGGCGACCAACGTCGCCGAGATCGCGATCATCAGCGAGAAGGTGATGCCGTACCACAGCCGCGACAGCACGTCGCGGCCGGCGCCCGGCTCGACGCCGAGCGGGTGGTGGAGACTGATCCCCCAGTGGCTCTTCGGGATGCCGCCGAGCGCGGGGTCGAGGAGGCTCTGGTGCGGACCGTAGGGATCGAGCACCCCGAACTTCACCAGGAACGGCGCGAGGATCGCGCCGACGACGTAGATCACGACGATGGTGAAGGAGACCATCGACAGCTTGTCACGACGGAAGCGCGCCATCGCGAGCCGGGTGGGCGAGCGGCCGACCACCTTCGCGGCGGCGTCGGCCTCGAGCTCACGCTCAGGTGGCAGCTGCGCTTCCTGATCGATGGCGGATCCAGGGCTGACGAAGGACATCGGTGCCTTTCCAACGACTCGTCTGGGCGGCTCGGGATCACCCAGGACGTGCGGGAGTCTATGCCAGCAGAGCCGCTCGACCAGCCGTCTGCTGGTAACGATCTGGTCTCAACCGGTTGCCGAGTTGTTTCGCCAGAACCGCGCTCAGGCGCAATCTCTTGCGCCAGGACGGGGCCGGGACCGAGTTCCTTGCGGGCGGCGCAGGCCTTGTCAACAACGACGCCCCCGACCCGGCGAAGGCCGGATCGGGGGCGTCGAGAGGCGGCGCGAGGAGGAGCTCAGACGGCGGCGTCGTCCTCCGGGACGGCGTCCACACCGGCCTCCTTGCGCTGCTCGGGCGTGATCGGCGCAGGGGCCTCGGTCAGCGGGTCGAACCCCGCGCCGGACTTCGGGAAGGCGATGACCTCCCGGATCGAGTCCGTCTTGGTCAGGTGCTGCAGCACCCGGTCCATGCCCAGCGCGATGCCGCCGTGCGGCGGGGCGCCGTACTTGAAGGCGTCGAGCAGGAAGCCGAACTTTTCCTGCGCCTGCTCGTCGGTGATGCCCATGACGTTGAAGACACGCTTCTGGACGTCCTCACGGTGGATACGGATCGAGCCGCCGCCGAGCTCGGAGCCGTTGCAGACGATGTCGTAGGCGTAGGCGAGGGCCGAGCCCGGGTCCGTGTCGAAGGTGTCCTCGAATTCCGGCTTGGGCCCGGTGAAGGCGTGGTGCACCGCGGTCCAGGCGCCGCTGCCGACAGCAACGTCGCCGGAGGCGACCGCGTCGGAGGCCGGCTCGAACATCGGGGCGTCGACGACCCAGGTGAAGGCGAAGGTGTCGGGGTCCAGCAGGTCGAGACGGCGGCCGATCTCCAGGCGCGCGGCGCCGAGCAGCGCCCGGCTGGGCTTGGTCGCGCCGGCGGCGAAGAAGGCGCAGTCCCCCGGCTCGGCGCCGACCTGGGCGGCCAGGCCGGCCTGCTCGGCCTCCGAGAGGTTCTTGGCCACCGGGCCGCCCAGGGTTCCGTCCTCGTTGAAGAGGACGTACGCCAGGCCCTTGGCGCCGCGCTGCTTGGCCCACTCCTGCCAGCCGTCGAGCACCTTGCGGGGCTGGCTCGCACCGCCGGGCATGACCACGGCGCCGACGTACTCGGCCTGGAAGACCCGGAAGGGGGTGTCCTTGAAGTAGTCGGTGCACTCGATCAGCTCGAGGCCGAAGCGCAGGTCGGGCTTGTCGGAGCCGTACTTCGCCATCGCGTCGGCGTAGGTCATCCGCGGGATCGGGCGCGGGATCTCGACGCCGATGGTCGCCCACATCGCGGAGAGGACGTCCTCCATCATCTCGATGACGTCGTCCTGGTCGACGAAGCTCATCTCGATGTCGAGCTGGGTGAACTCCGGCTGCCGGTCGGCGCGGAAGTCCTCGTCGCGGTAGCAGCGGGCGATCTGGAAGTACCTCTCCACGCCGCCGACCATGAGCAGCTGCTTGAACAGCTGCGGGGACTGCGGCAGGGCGTACCAGCTGCCCGGGTGCAGGCGGGCGGGCACGAGGAAGTCGCGGGCGCCCTCAGGGGTCGACCGGGTCAGCGTCGGGGTCTCGACCTCGACGAATCCGCGCTGGTGGAGGACGTCGCGCAGCGCCTTGTAGACCTGGGATCGCAGCCGGATCGCGGCGGCCGGGCCGGAGCGGCGCAGGTCGAGGTAGCGGTACTTCAGCCGCACCTCCTCCCCCACCTCGCCCTGGGAGTGGGACGCAGCCTCGTCGATCTGGAAGGGCAGCGGCGCGGCGGCGTTGAGCACCTCGAGGTCTTTGACCCGGACCTCGATCTCGCCGGTGGCGAGGTTGGGGTTGACGTTGGCCTCGGAGCGCGCGACGACCTCGCCGGTCACCTTGACGACGTACTCGTTGCGCAGGCTGTGGGCCAACTCCTCGTCGCGGATGACGATCTGGACCACGCCGCTGGCCTCGCGCAGGTCGATGAAGGCCACGCCACCGTGATCGCGCCGCCGCGCCACCCACCCGGCGAGTCGGACTGTTTCGCCGATGTTGGCCTTGCCCAACGAGCCGGCGTCATGGGTGCGGATCACTGGTGCTGCTCGCTTTCGTTGAGGATCACCTGCGGGCGCAGGTCTTCCGGGGGAGGCTGCCAGGTGGCTGCGTCGGCGGCGACCTGGTTTCCGGTGCGGATGTCCTTGACCTCGTCGCTCGCCCCTGGATCAGACGCAGAGGCGGCGAACCAGACGTACGGGATCCCGCGCCGCTCGGCGAAGCGGATCTGCTTGCCGAACTTGGCGGGAGTGGGCGCGACCTCGCAGGCGATGTCGCGGTCGCGCAGCGCCGTGGCCGTGGCGTCGGCGGCGGGCCGGGACTCCTCGTCGTTGAGCGCGACCAGGACGACGGAGGGCACCTGACGGTCCGCGGACAGGAGCCCGCGCTGCGCCAGCGGCACCAGGACGCGGCTGACGCCGAGCGAGATGCCGACGCCGGGGTACGTCGTACGGCCGTCGGAGGCGAGCGCGTCGTATCGACCGCCGGAGCAGATCGAGCCGAGGGACTCGTAGCCGTCCAGGCGGGTCTCGAAGACGGTGCCCGTGTAGTAGTCGAGGCCGCGGGCGATCGACAGGTCAGCGACGACGCGGACCTTGTTCGCCCCGGAGTCGGACGCTGTGAGCGGGGCGCAGGCACGGACCAGGGTCGCGAGCTCCTCGAGGCCCTCGTCGAGCAGGTCGCTGGTCACGCCGAGGTCGCGGACGCGCTGGACGAACGAGTCGTCACCGGTCCGGATCGTGGCGAGCGCCAGGCACTGGGCGGCCTGCTCGTCGCTCAGTCCCGCCTCGGCGACCAGCAGCTTGCGGACCTCGGCGACCGGCAGCTTGTCGAGCTTGTCGATCAGGCGCATCACCTCATCGACAGCTGCGCCCTCGGCGACCCCGAGCCCGAGGTAGAAGCCCTGGATCAGCTTGCGGTTGTTGACCTGGAGGGTGAAGCCGGGCAGGAACGCCAGCTTTCGCAGCGCGTCGAGCATCACCTTGGCGACCTCGACGTCGTGGTGGAACGGCAGCGTGTCGCGGCCCACGATGTCGATGTCGGCCTGGGTGAACTGCCGGTAGCGGCCCTCCTGGGGCCGCTCCCCGCGCCAGACCGGCTGGATCTGGTAGCGACGGAACGGGAACTCAAGCTTGCCGGCGTTCTCCAGCACATAGCGGGCGAACGGCACCGTCAGGTCGAAGTGAAGGCCGAGGCCCTTGTCGCGCTCGGAGTCCTCCTCCTGCAGACGGCGCAGGACGTAGACCTCCTTGGAGGTGTCACCCTTGCGCAGCAGCTGCTCCATCGGCTCGACGGCGCGCGTCTCGATGTTGGCGAAGCCGTGCAACTCGAAGGTGCGGGCGAGGGTGGCGACGACCTGCTGCTCGACGAAGCGCTCGGCCGGGAGGAACTCGGGGAACCCGCTCAGCGGGGTCGGTCTGCTCATGTGGGGATCAGGTCCTGAAGGAACGGGTTGGTCGCGCGTTCGCGACCGATGGACGTCTGTTCGCCGTGGCCGGGGAGCACCACGATGTCGTCGGCGAGAGGCAGCACCTTGGTCGTCAGGCTGCGCAGCATCGTGGCGTGGTCACCGCCCGGGAGGTCCGTGCGCCCGATCGAGCCCGCGAAGAGAAGGTCACCGGAGAACATGACCTCGCTGACCTCGGCCTGGTCGGGATAGGGAGTCCGGAACGTGACCGACCCCTCGGTATGGCCCGGTGTGTGGTCGACGACGAACCGCATCCCCGCGAGCTCGAGCGCCTGGGCGTCGGACAGCTCGCGCACGTCGTCCGGCTCGGCCCACTGGTAGTCGCCACCCAAGAGCATCTGCGTCGTCTCGGCCGACATGCCGGCCAACGGGTCGCTCAGGAGGTGGCGGTCACGCGGATGGATCCAGGCGGTCGCGTCGTACGCCCCGGCGACCGGGGCCACGCACCACATGTGGTCGACGTGACCGTGGGTCACGAGGACCGCCACCGGCTTGAGCCGGTGCTCGCGCACGACGTCGGCCACGCCCACGGCGGAGTCCTTGCCCGGGTCGATCACGACGCACTCGCTGCCGGGGCCGGTGGCCGCGACATAGCAGTTCGTGCCCCACGGACCCGCGGGGAAGCCGGCGATCAACACGGGCTCACCCTATCGAGACGGTCGGGGCTCCGTCGCATCGCGCCCTCTGACTACGATGGGCACCCCGAAGGCGTTCGGTCCTGGTCACGCGCCCAGGCCGCGCCCTCCGTGCCATGCCGGCCGAAAGCCGGGCGAACGATTTCCGACGATAGGGAACATCTGTGACCAGCGAGCAGTGGGGCCGGGTCGACGACAACGGCACCGTCTACGTCAAGACGGCCGACGGTGAGCGCGAGGTCGGGCAGTATCCCGAGGGTACCCCCGAGGAGGCGCTGGCCTTCTTCACCAACCGCTACGACCAGCTCGCCTTCGAGGTCGAGCAGCTGGAGCGTCGGGTCCACACCGGCAAGACCTCGCCCGACGAGGCGACCGAGGCAGTGAAGACGGTCCGCGGCAAGGTGACCGACGCCAACGCCGTTGGCGACCTCGCCGCGCTCGGCGCCCGGCTCGACGCGCTCACGCCGGTGATCGCGACCCAGCGCGAGGCCCGTCGCGTCGAGCGCGCCGCACGCTCCGCCGAGGCACGCGCGCAGAAGGAGGCCCTCGTCACCGAGGCCGAGCAGCTCGCCCAGGGCAACGACTGGCGCAACGGCGCCAACCGGCTGCGCGACCTGCTGGAGCAGTGGAAGGCGCTCCCCCGCATCGACCGCGCCAGCGATGACGCCCTATGGCGCCGGTTCTCGACGGCGCGCACGGCCTACACCCGCCGGCGCAAGTCGCACTTCGCCGAGCTCAACGAGAAGCGCGACGCCGCCCGGGTCGTCAAGGAGCGGCTGGTCGTCGAGGCCGAGGAGCTCGCCACCTCGACCGACTGGGGTGCCACCGCCGGCCGCTACCGCGACCTCATGCGTCAGTGGAAGGCCGCCGGGCCGGCCCCGAAGGACGTCGACGACGCGCTCTGGAAGCGGTTCCGCGGCGCGCAGGACACCTTCTTCGGAGCGCGCGACGCGGCCAACGCGGCCCTCGACGCGGAGTTCGCGGAGAACGCCGTGGTCAAGGAGGGGCTGCTCGCCGAGGCGCAGGCCCTGCTCCCCCAGCTCGAGTCGGGCGACCTCGACGGTGTGAAGCGTGCGTTCCGCGGCATCGCCGAGCGCTGGGACGAGGCCGGCAAGGTCCCGCGCGACCGGATCAAGGAACTGGAGTCCGGCATCCGCCGTGTCGAGCAGGCCATCAAGGCCGCCGAGGACGAGCAGTGGCGCCGGTCCGACCCGGAGAAGTCCGCGCGCGCCGACGACATGATCAACAAGCTGGAGGCCGCCATCGCCCAGGTGGAGTCCGACCTACAGAAGGCCCGCACCGCCGGCGACGCCCGCAGGATCGCCTCCCTCGAGGAGAACCTCGAGTCGCGCCGGCAGTTCCTCGAGATGGCCAAGCGCGCCTCCGCCGACTTCTCCTGACCGGTCGAGATGCGGGTTGTGACCGGTCGAGATGTCGGTTGTGACCGGTCGAGATGTCGTTTGTGACCGGTCGAGATGTCGTTTGTCGCCTGTCGGGACGGTGATTCAGGCCGGTCCGTTCGGGCCACTTCCCATCCACAGGTACGTCGCGAACGGGCTGTTTCCACAACCGGTCAGTAGCTTCGCTCGCTGACGCCGCGCGCTGGCGAACGCTGGCCGCCATGAGCACCCCACTGCCAGACGGACCGTTCACCCTCGCCGATCTACCCGAGCTCGGCCTGACCCGCCCGCACCTGAGACGCCTCCTCGCGTGCGGCGCCGTCCGGCGCATCCTGCGCGGCGTCTACGTCGCCTCGACCTTGGAAGACACCTTCGAGTTGAGGGTCGCCGCCGCCAGCCGCGCGGCCGCCGCGGGTCACGTGATCGTCGACCGAACGGCGGCCTGGGTCCACGGCCTTGAGACGTATTCGACGTCCGAGCGCGAGGTGGGTCCAGCGGTCGAGACCTGTTGTCTCCGCGGGAAGTCGCCGACCAGACGAAGCGACGTCGCCAGCGGCAGCCGCGATCTCAGCGCGGACGACGTCATGGTCGTCAACGGCGTCCGCGTCACGACGCCGCTGCGGACCGCGCTCGACCTCGGCTGCCACCTGCGGCGACGCGAGGCCTTCGCGGCCCTCTGCCAGTTCGCGCGTCACCACGGCATCACCGCGTCCGTGCTGGCGCCGGGAGTACGCCGCTTCGCCCGACGGCGCGGCGTGGTGCAGCTCCGCGAGCTCGCCGTACTCGTGGATCCGCGCTTCGAGTCACCGCGCGAGGCGTGGACCTTCCTGGCCATCCACGACGCACGGCTGCCCCACCCGACACCACAGGTGTGGATCGACGTCGACGGGGTGCCGACGTACCGCCTCGACCTCGCCTATCCGGCTCTCAGGATCTGCGTCGAGTACGACGGCTGGGACTTCCACGATCGGGATGAGGACCAGGTCGCGCGGGATCGGGCGCGGCGGAAGTGGCTCCGCGACCACGGCTGGATCGTCATCGTCATCAAGCTCGGCGACTTCACCGGTGACTGCCTCGAGCGTTGGATCGGCGAGCTCCGCGAGGCGCTGCGCACGGCGTACACCACCCGCCGCTGGTGACGGGAACCGCCGTCTCGACCGGTCGCAACCGCCGTCTCAACCGGTCACAACCGACATCTCAACCGGTCACAACCGACATCTCGACCGCCCACAACCGACATCTCGCGCGGTCAGAAGCGCCGAATCGGCTACTGGGTGACGCGGTAGGCGTCGAAGACGCCCGGAACGCCGCGGACGGACTTGAGCACGGTGTCGAGGTGCTTGCCGTCGGCCATCTCGAAGGTGAAGCGGCTCTTGGCGACACGGTCGCGAGTGGTCTGCAGCTGCGCGGAGAGGATGTTCACGTGGGAGTCCGAGATCGCCATGGTGATGTCGGAGAGCAGCCGGGCGCGGTCGAGCGCCTCGACCTGGATGTTGACCAGGAAGGTCGAGTTGGCCGTCGGGCCCCACTCGACCTCGAGAAGCTTCTCCGGCTGGTTCTTGAGCGCGGCGGCGTTGGTGCAGTCCTGCCGGTGGACCGAGACGCCCCCGCCCTTGGTCACGAAGCCGAGGATCGGGTCACCGGGGACCGGCGTACAGCACTTGGCGAGCTTGACCCACACGTCCGGGGCGCCCTTGACGATCACGCCGGCGTCCGAGCCGGAGGTCGACATCTTGGAGCGGCCGCGACGCCCGGTGATGGTCACCGCCTCGGCGAGGTCCTCCGCCGCACCCTCGTTGCCGCCGTGCTCTTCGATCACCCGGCGTACGACGGCCTGCGGGCTGAGGTTCCCCTCGCCGACCGCGGCGTAGAGCGCGGTGACGTCCGCGATGTTGAAGTGCCGAGCCGCCAGCATCAGCGAGTCGTGGGACATGAGCCGCTTGAGCGGCAGTCCCTCCTTGCGCATGAGCTTGGCAATCTGCTCCTGGCCCTTCTCGATCGCCTCGTCGCGCCGCTCCTTGGTGAACCACTGGCGGATCTTCGCGCGGGCGCGGTTGGACTTCACGAAGGTCAGCCAGTCCTGCGAGGGTCCGGCGGTCGGCGACTTGGAGGTGAAGACCTCCACCACGTCTCCGCTCTCGAGCGTCGACTCCAGCGGCACGAGACGGCCGTTGACGCGCGCACCGATCGTCTTGTGACCGACCTCGGTGTGGACGGCGTAGGCGAAGTCGACGGGCGTCGCCCCCTGCGGCAGCGCGATGACGTCCCCGCGGGGCGTGAAGACGTAGACCTCGGTGCGGTTCATCTCGAACCGCAGCGACTCGAGGAACTCGCCCGGGTCCTCGACCTCGGACTGCCAGTCCATGAGCTGCTTGACCCAGCTCATGTCGTCCTTCGCCAGCCGGTCGGTGTCGAGCCCGGCGCGGCCGTCCTCCTTGTACTTCCAGTGCGCCGCGACGCCGTACTCCGCCCGGCGGTGCATCGCGAAGGTGCGGATCTGCATCTCCACGGGCTTGCCCTGCGGCCCGATCACCGTCGTGTGGAGCGACTGGTACATGTTGAACTTCGGCATCGCGACGTAGTCCTTGAACCGACCGAGGACGGGATTCCAACGCGAATGGAGCACGCCGAGCACGGAGTAGCAGTCGCGGTCCTCCGCGACCAGGATGCGAATGCCGACCAGGTCGTAGATGTCGGAGAACTCCTTCCCTCCGACGATCATCTTCTGGTAGATCGAGTAGTAATGCTTCGGCCGCCCGGTGACGGTCGCCTTGATCTTCGCGTCGCGCAGGTCGTTCTCGACCTGGCTGATGACGTCGGCGAGGAACGTGTCGCGCGACGGCGCGCGCTCGGCGACCAGCCGGACGATCTCGTCGTAGATCTTGGGGTGCAGCGTCGCGAACGCGAGGTCCTCGAGCTCCCACTTGATGGTGTTCATGCCCAGCCGGTGGGCCAGCGGCGCGTAGATGTCGAGCGTCTCGCGCGCGCTCCGCTCCTGGCTCTTCTGCGGGACGTAGCGCAGCGTGCGCATGTTGTGGAGCCGGTCGGCGAGCTTGATGACCAGGACGCGGATGTCCTTGGACATCGCCACGATCATCTTCCGGATCGTCTCGGCCTGGGCCGAGTCGCCGTAGACGACCTTGTCGAGCTTGGTCACGCCGTCGACGAGCAGCGCGACCTCCTCGCCGAAATCGCGAGTCAGCTCGTCCAAGGTGTACGGCGTGTCCTCGACCGTGTCGTGGAGGAGCGCGGCGACCAGCGTCGGCTCGGTCATGCCGAGCTCGGCGAGGATCGTCGTCACCGCGAGCGGATGCGTGATGTAGGGATCGCCGCTCTTGCGCATCTGCGTGCCGTGCAGACGCTCGGCCTTCTTGTAGGCGCGCTCCAGCAGGGCGAGATCGGCCTTGGGGTGGTTGGCGCGGACCGCACGGAAGAGCGGTTCCAACATGGGGTTGCCGCTCTGGCTGCGCGAACCCATCCGCGCGAGCCGGGCACGCATGCTGCGCCCCGAGGGCGCCGCCGGCCCCGACTCGCGGACCTGGGCAACCCGCGCACGGGGCGCTGCGACGCTGCGGTCGTCTGCCATGAGCCGAGTCTAGTAGGCCACGGCCAGCGCGTGAGGCCGACTCTGCCCAAGACGCGTCGTCGAGGCGTCCCTCAGACGGTCAGGAGCGAGGTGATCTCGACCCCGCTCACGGCGGCCCGTCCGCCGAGCGCGGCGAGCTCCATGAGCACGGACACGCCGGCGACGACCCCGCCACATCGGCTCACGAGCTGGCGGGTCGCCTCGAGGGTGCCGCCGGTGGCCAGCACGTCATCGACGAGAAGGACGCGCTCCCCCGGCGCGACTGCGTCGCGGTGGACCTCGAGGGTGGCCTCGCCGTACTCCAAGGCGTAGGAGACCGCGAAGGTCTCCCGGGGCAGCTTGCCGGCCTTGCGGACCGGGACGAAGCCGACGCCGAGCGCCAGCGCGACCGGAGCGCCCAGGATGAAGCCGCGCGACTCCATCCCGAGCACCTTGGTCACCGCCGTCGCGCCGGTCTCATCGCGGCCGGGTGCGGCGAGCGCGTCGACGACCTGGGTGAAACCGTCGTGGTCGGCCAGCAGCGGCGTGATGTCCTTGAAGAGCACCCCCGGTTGCGGGAAGTCGGGGACGTCGGCGACGAGCCGGGCGAGCAGCTCATCGAGGACCGGCGACGTCACGTCGGCGGTCACTTCCCACGCTTCGATCGAGACTTGCGGCTGGGCTGGGGCCGGCCCGACGCCCCACTCTCGCGGACGGGGCGGTGCTGGGTCGGAGCGGTGCGGCCTCGGCCCATCGCGTCGGTGCGCGGGTGGGAGCCGGTGCGGCTGCCGGCCGGCTCGGAGTCATCGACGGCAGCGGTCTCCGCCTCCTCGCTCGCACCTGCCTCGGCGAGCTCGGCGGGCTCGTCCTCGACCGCCATGTTGTCGGTGAACACCGGCACGTCGGCGTACTTGTCCGCCTGCTTGAGCCGGGCGCGGGCCCGGCGCTCGGCGTCGATGACCTCCTTCTCGCCGGACTTGAGGTGCACCAGCAGCGGGGTCGCGATGAAGATCGAGGAGTACGTCCCGGCCGCCATGCCGATGAACAGCGCGAGCGCGATGTCCTTCAGCGTGCTGGCGCCCAGCTGCACGGTGCTGACGTAGAGGATCGCGAGCACCGGGAGCAGGGCGACGATCGAGGTGTTGACCGAGCGGACCAGGGTCTGGTTGAGCGCGAGGTTGGCCGCCTCGGCGTAGCTTCGCCGCGTGGCGCGCAGGTTCTTGGTGTTCTCCCGGACCTTGTCGAACACGACCACCGTGTCGTAGAGCGAGAAGCCGAGGATCGTCAGGAAGCCGGTGACCGTCGCCGGCGTCACCTCGAACCCGCTCAAGGCGTAGACACCGACGGTGATGATGACGTCGTGGGCCAGCGACACCACGGCCGCCACGGACATCTTCCACTGCCGGAAGTAGGCCCAGATGAAGAGGACGACCAGGATCAGGAAGACCACGAGCCCGGTCGCGGCCTTCGTCGCGACCTGCTTGCCCCAGCTGGCACCGACCCCGACACGGCTGATGTCGTTGGCCTTGACGTGGGCCGTCGTGGTGATCGCGTCGGTGACCTTCGCGTCGTCGGTCGAGGCCTCATCGATCGTCTTGGTCTCGATGACGACCGAGTGGTCGCCGGCGGTCATGACGGTCGGCGTCTCGGCCTCCGGCACGCCCGTCGAGCCGACCGCGTCGCGCAGCTGGTCGGCCAGAGACTGCGTCGCCTGACCCGAGACGGTCACGGTGTAGCGCGTGCCGCCTTTGAAGTCGATGCCGAGGTTCATCCCCTTCACCGTCAGACCGAGGACGGCGACCAGGACGATGACGGCGGAGATGGCGTACCACAGCCACCTACGGCCGACGAAGTTGATCGACCTGCGGCCCGAGTAGAGGTCGCCGCCGAAGCGGGTGAGCTTGCTCATCAGGCCTTGCCTCCCATGGCGACGCCCCCGATCCCGAGAGCCTCCTTGTCGAGCCCGGACAGCGTGTGGCCGCGGTTGAAGAACCGCACACCGGAGAGGAGCTTGACCGTCGGGTGGGTGAAGAAGAAGAAGATGATCAGGTCGATGACCGTCGAGAGGCCCAGCATGAACGCGAAGCCCTTCACCTCGTTGCTGGCGAAGATGTAGAGCGTCAGCGCCGCCAGGAACGAGACCGCGTCGGCCGCCAGGCAGGTGTTCCGCGCCCGGATCCAGCCGGCGTCGACCGCGACGCGCATCGACTTGCCGTCGCGCATCTCGTCACGGATGCGCTCGAAGTAGACGATGAACGAGTCCGCGGTGATGCCGACGGCCACGATGAGGCCCGCGATGCCGGGCAGGTCGAGGGTGACGCCGGCGGTCTTGCTGAGCAGCAGCACCATGCCGTACGTCGCCAGGCCCGCCACGAGCAGGGAGCCGACGACCACGATGCCGAGGCCGCGGTAGTAGATGAGGCAGAAGATCATCACCAAGAGCAGGCCGATGGCCCCGGCCCACAGTCCGGCATGGAGCTGGTTGCCGGCGAGCGAGGGACCGACGTTGCGGGTCTGGATGCTGTCCTGGGGGAAGTCGAGCGGCAGCGAGCCGTACTTCAGGTTGTTGGCCAGCGACTTGGCGGTCTCCTGGTCGAAGCTGCCGGTGATCTGGGCACTGCCGTTGATCCGGCTGTCCGCGGTCGCCGCGGAGATGACCGAGCCGTCGAGCGTGATGGCGAACAGCTCACCCGTGCCGGCGATGGCACCGGTGGCGTCCGCGAACGCGGAGCGGCCCTTGCCGTGGAAGTCGAGGGTGACCGCGTAGTTGGCGCCGACGGCGTTCTGCGGGATGCCGTAGTCGGCGTCGCTGATCTGGGACCCTTCGATGATCGCCGGAGTGAGGAGGTACTTCTCGTGGGTCTGGGCGTCACAGGTCAGGAGCGGCTTCGACGGGTCGTCCACGACCTGCTTGCTGCCCGTGGTCGGGCAGCTGAAGCTGGCGTACTTCGTCTGCCATGCCTGCGGGACGCTGCGCATGAACTTCACCGCGGAGTCGACCGAGACGACGGCGTTGTCACTGCTGCTGCCAGACGTCGTCGAGGGGCTGGCCGAGGCGGAGGCGGAGGGGCTGGACGACGCGCTGCTCGACGCGTTCGCCGTGGCCGACGGCTTGCTCGAGGGGCTCGGCGAGCCGCTCGCGCCCGACTTGTCGTCGAACGCGACCGGGGCACGGTTGGCGCCGTTGGACGCCGCACCGCTCGGGAGCGACTGGCTCAGACCGGACGTGCTCGACGCCGCCGCGCCCCCACACCCGGCGTTCGGTGAGCATGCCACCAACCGGAACCGCAGCTTGGCGGTCTGGCGCACGCGCTCGGCGAGCTCACGCTGCACGGCCCCCGAGCCCGGGATGCTGACCTTGATGACGTTGCCGCCCTCGGTCGTGACGTGCGCGGAGGTGATGCCGCTCCCGTTGACCCGCTGGTCGATGATGTCGCGGGCCTCGTTGAGACTGTCACGGCTCACGGAGCCACCGTCCGTGGCCTTGGCGGTCATCGCGATCTCGGTCCCGCCACGCAGGTCGAGCCCGAGCTCGGGCTTCCACGACCCGCCGGCGGCCACCAGCGCGTAGATGATCGCAAGGGCCAGGAAGAACACCGCCAGGGTGCGTCCGGGCCGCGCGGTCTTGCGTGCCATGTCTACTCGTTCTCTTCCCGCTGGGTCACCGGCTGGGCCTCCGCCTCGGCGGCGCCGGTCACGTCGGTCGCGTCGGTGGTGTCGGCGGTCTTCTCGAGGCTCACCGACTCCTCGGGCTCCTCGGTCTCCAGGGGAGCCTTGGGCAGCACCTGGCCGATCGCCGCGCGGACCACCTTGACGGTGACGCCCTCGGCGATGGTGACCAGGATGTGGTCGTCGGTGACGTCGGCCACCGTGGCGAGGATGCCGGAGGTCAGCATGACCTCGTCACCGGCCGCCAGGGTCGACTGCATCTCGCGGACCTGACGCTGCTTCTTCTGTTGAGGCCGAATCAGCAGGAACCAGAACGCGACGATGATGACGAGGAAGGGGAGCAGCGTGGCCACGGGGAACGAATCTCCAACCAAAGATGGGGAACGGGGCCGGGGGTCCGACCGACGGGCAAGTGTAACCAGGGCAACAGACGCCTTCACGAATCGCACGCTCGCGCGCCGGTCACGCCCTGGTCACGGTCTCCTCGCGCGCAGCCGCCGACGGCGTACGCCGGGACGTCACTCGTCGAAGAGCGCCTCGTCCCCGAAGGCCGCGCCGGGCGGTGCGCTCAGCCCGAGATGGCTCCAGGCGGCCGCGGTCGCGACCCGGCCCCGCGGCGTACGGGCCAGGAAGCCGTTGCGGACCAGGAAGGGCTCGGCGACCTCCTCGACCGTCTCCCGCTCCTCCCCCACCGCCACGGCGAGTGTCGAGATGCCGACGGGGCCGCCGCCGAAACGACGGCAGAGGACGTCGAGGACGGCGCGGTCGAGGCGGTCCAGGCCGAGCGGGTCGACCTCGTAGAGGTCGAGCGCTGCCTGGGCCACCGGGTGAGTGACGATCCCGTCCGCCTTCACCTGGGCGTAGTCGCGCACCCGGCGCAGCAGTCGGTTGGCGATCCGGGGCGTGCCGCGGGAGCGGGACGCGATCTCGGCGGCCCCCTCGTCGGTCAGCTCCACGCCGAGGAGGCCCGCGGAGCGGCGGACGATCAGGTCGAGCTCGTCGGGCTCGTAGAACTCGAGGTGGCCGGTGAAGCCGAAGCGGTCGCGCAGCGGGCCGGGCAGCAGACCGGCGCGGGTGGTCGCGCCGACCAGCGTGAAGGGCGGGATGTCGAGCGGGATCGCGGTCGCACCCGGCCCCTTGCCGATGACGACGTCGACCCGGAAGTCCTCCATCGCCATGTAGAGCATCTCCTCGGCAGGGCGCGACATCCGGTGGATCTCATCGACGAAGAGGACGTCGCCCTCGTTCATCCCCGAGAGGATGGCGGCCAGATCGCCGGCATGGGTGATCGCGGGGCCACTGGTCAGTCGCAGCGGCGACGACATCTCCGCCGCGATGATCATCGCGAGGGTGGTCTTCCCGAGCCCGGGAGGACCGGAGAGCAGCACGTGGTCGGGGGTCCGTCCCCGCTGCCGTGCGGCCTCGAGCACGAGCCCGAGCTGGGCACGCACCCGAGCCTGCCCGACCACCTCGTCGAGCGAGCGCGGGCGCAGCGCCGCTTCGACGGCGCGCTCGTCGCCCTCCGCCTCAGCGGCCGTGAGCGACGGCGTGGCCAGCGACTCGAAGTGCGCCTCCTCGGCCGCCTCGAGCTCGTCCTCGTGGAACGGCACGACGATCAGGCCTTCGACAGCGTGCGGAGAGCCGCACGCAACAGCGTCGAGATGTCGGGCGTGTCACCGGCCTGGTCGCTCACGGCCTCGACGGCCTTGTCCGCGTCCTTGGCGTTGTAGCCGAGTCCGACGAGCGCCTCCGCGACCTGGTCGCGCCACGGCGCGGCAGCGGGCGCGGTCGACGTAGCACGCCCGCCGGACGGCAGGCCGACCCGGTCCTTGAGCTCGAGGATGATCCGCTGGGCGCCCTTCTGGCCGATCCCGGGCACCTTGGTGAGGGTCTTGACGTCGTCCGCGGCGATCGCCTGCCGGATGCCGTCCGGGGAGAGCACGGCGAGCATCGCCTGCGCGAGCTTCGGGCCGACCCCGGAGGCGGTCTGGACGAGCTCGAAGAGGCTCTTCTCCTCCTCGTCGACGAAGCCGAACAGGGTGAGCGAGTCCTCCCGCACCACCATGCTGGTCGGCAGCGTCGCCTCCGCACCGCTGCGGAGGGTGGCAAGGGTGCCGGGAGTGCACTGCAGCTCGAGGCCCACTCCCCCCACCTCGAGCACGGCACTGGACAGGGTCACGGCGGCGACCCGCCCCCGCACGAACGCGATCATCGAACTGCCTTCCCAGCGGCCCGTCCCGGCCGCGTCTGCGCGGCCCGCGACAGGGCCGCATCGATCCGTGCCTGGGCGCTACCGCGCCAGATGTGGGTGATCGCGAGCGCGAGCGCGTCCGCGGCGTCGGCAGGCTTCGGCATGGCGGGGAGCCGCAGGATGCGGGTCACCATCGCACCGACCTGCGCCTTGTCGGCGCGTCCGTTGCCGGAGACGGCAGCCTTCACCTCGCTCGGCGTGTGGAGCGCGACCGGGAGCCCCCGACGGGCCGCGCAGACCATGGCGAGTCCGCTCGCCTGGGCCGTGCCCATGATGGTGCTGACATCGGAGCGGGCGAAGATCCGCTCGACGGCGACGGCGTCGGGACGGTAGTCGTCGAGCCAGGCGTCGATGCCCTTCTCGATCGTGACCAACCGCTCCGGGACCGGCACCTGCGAGGACGTGCGGAGCACGTTGACGTCGACGAGTGTGAGCGGCCGGCCGAGCTCACCGTCGACGACGCCCATCCCGCAACGGGTCAGGCCGGGATCGATCCCGAGCACCCTCACGACGCCACCGTCCCTCTCCTGGCTCTCGCCTGCCGTCGAACGCCTGTTCGCAGCGCCACGCTATCCGGTGCCTCCGACAGGCCGTCGTACGACACGCGGGCCCGGGACGACGCAGGGCCCGCCAGCACGTCGCTGTCGGGCCCTGCGTCGACTCCTGGACAGGCTGCTCAGGCGTCCTCGAGCTCGGCCATGACCTCGTCGGGCACGTCGACATTGGTGAAGACGTTCTGCACGTCGTCGAGGTCGTCGACCGCGTCGACGAGCTTGAAGACCTTGCCCGCGGCGGCCGCGTCGGCGACCGGGATGTCCATGCTGGCGACGAACTCCACGTCGGCGGAGTCGTAGTCGATGTCGGCCGCCTGCAGCGCCGTACGCACCGCGACGACGTCGCTCGCCTCGGACACGACCTGCCAAGCCTCACCGAGGTCGTTGACCTCCTCGGCGCCCGCGTCGAGGGTGGCCTCGAGGACGTCGTCCTCGGTGACCTCCTTGCCCTCCTGGCTCTTCTGCACCACGACGACGCCCTTGCGGTTGAAGAGCCGCGAGACCGAGCCGGGGTCGGCCATGGTTCCGCCGTTGCGCGTGACGGCGGTGCGGACCTCCATCGCGGCGCGGTTCTTGTTGTCGGTCAGGCACTCCACGAGGAGCGCAACACCCTGCGGTCCGTAGACCTCGTACATGATCGTCGTGTAGTCGACCGCGCCGCCGTCGAGCCCACCGCCGCGCTTGACGGCGCGGTCGATGTTGTCATTGGGGACGGACTGCTTCTTCGCCTTCTGGATGGCGTCGTAGAGCGTGGGGTTGCCGGCCGGGTCGGGGCCGCCCATCTTCGCCGCGATCTCGATGTTCTTGATGAGCTTCGCAAAGAGCTTGCCGCGCTTCGCGTCGATGACCGCCTTCTTGTGCTTGGTGGTCGCCCATTTCGAGTGGCCGCTCATCTCTTCCCCGTCCTGGTTGCTGCGCATCTGCGCGCGTGGCTGCGATCGGTCGTACGGATCGCCGCCCCGGCGATCCGCTGCATTCTACCGAGCACCCCAGGAACCGGGCGTGCCGCTACTGTCAGGACGTGGCCAGTGAGTCGCCGGAGCGCACGGACGCGACGGAGTCGCCGTCGCCGAGCCGACCTACGTCGACCTCCGGGCTGTCCACCGCGGAGGTGGCCCAGCGGGTGGCGGCGGGGCGCACCAACGCCTCGGACACCGGCACCAGCCGACCGCTGCTCCACATCGTGCGAGCCAACGTCCTCACCCCGTTCAACGGCCTGCTCGCCACCCTCTTCGTCGTCATCGCCGTCACCGGACGCTGGCAGAACGCCCTGTTCGGCCTGGTGGTGCTCGCCAACACCCTCATCGGCGTCGTGCAGGAGGTGCGCGCGAAGCGCACCCTCGACCGGCTCGCGATCCTCAACGCACCCCGCGCCCGGGTCGTCCGGGACGGCGCCCTCGGCGAGATCGCGGTCGAGGACGTCGTCGCCGACGACCTCGTCGTCATCCGGGCCGGTGACCAGATCCCGGCCGACGGCCTGCTCCTCGAGGCGACCGGGCTCGAGGTCGACGAGTCGCTGCTCACCGGAGAGTCGGACCCGGTCGCGAAGGCCGCAGGCGACGAGGTGCGGTCCGGGGCGATCGCCGTGGCCGGCGGCGGGCGGTTCCGTGCCGGCGCCGTCGGCGACGAGGCGTACGCCGCACGGCTCGCCACCGAGGCGCGGCGCTTCACCGTCACCCACTCCGAGCTCGTGGCGGCCACGAACCGGATCCTTCGCTGGATCTCGGTCATGATGCTCGTCGTCGGCCCGGTGCTGTTGTGGAGCCAGTTCCACAGCACCGACAACGAGACCTGGCAGGACGCGGTCACCGGCGCCGTCGCCGCGCTCGTCGGAATGGTTCCCGAAGGCCTTGTTCTCCTCACCAGCCTCGCCTTCATGCTCGGAACGCTCGCGCTGGCGCGCCGGCAGACGCTCGTCCAGGAGCTGCCCGCCGTCGAGGGTCTCGCGCGGGTCGACGTGGTCTGTCTCGACAAGACCGGCACGCTCACCCACGGAGACGTCGCGTTCGACCGGGTCGAGCCCCTCGGGGTCCCGGCGGCCGACATCGAACAGGCGCTGGCGCTGTTGGCCGCCCGCGACCCGAACGCCACAGCGGCCGCGATCGGTGCCGCGATGCCCGCTCCCACCTGGCGCGCCGCCGACGTGGTGCCGTTCTCCTCGGCCCGCAAGTGGTCGGCGGTCGTGACCGGCGGCCGGGTCACCTGGGTGCTCGGGGCGCCCGAGATGGTGTTGCCCGCACCCACGCCGGGCCCGCAGCAGCAGGCCCGCAGCGCCGCCGACGCCCTCGCCGAGCAGGGCGCGCGGGTGCTGCTCCTCGCCCGGTCCGACGCCGCGCCCGGCCGTGGCGCGGCCGACGGGGGCGCGCCGTCGCTGCCGTCGTACCTCCAACCGGCGGCGCTCGTCGTGCTCGCCGAACGGATCCGGCACGACGCGGCCGACACCATGCGCTACTTCACCGAGCAGGGCGTCGCGCTGAAGGTGATCTCGGGCGACAACCCGCGCACGGTCGGCGCCGTCGCGGCGGCAGTCGGCGTGCCCGGAGTCTCGGGCGCCGCCGACGCGGTCGATGCCCGCACCCTCCCGGAGGACCCCGAAGAGCTGGCCGCGGTCATCGGCGAGCACAGCGCCTTCGGGCGGGTCGCGCCCCACCAGAAGCGGGCGATCGTCACCGCGCTGCAGCGCCGCGGCCACGTCGTCGCGATGACCGGGGACGGCGTGAACGACGCGCTCGCGCTCAAGGACGCCGACATCGGCGTCGCCATGGGGAACGGGGCCCCGGCCACGCGCGCCGTGGCCCAACTGGTGCTGCTCGACGGCCGGTTCGCGCACCTGCCCGACGTGGTGGCCGAAGGGCGACGGGTGATCGCCAACATCGAGCGCGCCGCCTGCCTCTTCCTGGTCAAGAACGCCTACTCGCTGTTGCTCGCCGTCATCGCCGCCCTCACGTTGTCGGCCTATCCCCTCGCGCCCATCCAGCTCTCGCTGATCGCCAGCGTGACGATCGGGATCCCCGGCTTCTTCCTGGCGCTCGGGCCCAACCGGACCCGGTACGTCCCCGGCTTCCTGCGCCGCGTGCTCCGCTTCGCGGTGCCGGTCGGGATTGTGGTCGGGGCCTGCGCCTACACCGGATATCTCCTCGCGCGCCTTCTCGACGGCGGCGGCGTCGACGGAGGGCGTACGACGGCCATGCTGGTCGTCCTCGTCGTCGGACTGTGGGTCGTGCTGGTCCAGGCGCGGCCGCTGGCAGGCTGGAAACTGCTGCTCGTCGCCGCCCTGGCGCTCGTGGTCGCGATCATCGTGGTCGTGCCGCCGCTGCACCCGGTCTTCCTCATCGACCTCACCGCGTTGCGCCTGGTCATCGCCGTCGTCGTGGGCGCCGCCGGCGCGCTCCTCGTCGAGATCACGCACCGGGCCGCCGCCGCGCTCACCGCACCACGCCGCTCGGTGTGAACGGTCGCGGCCTACCGGGCGCGGACGAGGTCCACGAACAGCCCGTGCACCCGGTCGTCGCTCGCGACCTCGGGATGGAACGACGTGGCGAGCAGGCTCCCCTGGCGTACGGCGACCGGGTGCCCGGCCGCGGTGGCGAGCACCTCGACGCCCGGCCCGGTGTCCTCCACCCAGGGCGCCCGGATGAAGACGGCGTGGACGCTCTGCTCGAGGCCGGAGAGCGCGAGGTCGTCCTCGAAGGAGTCGACCTGGCGCCCGAACGCGTTGCGCCGCACGGTGATGTCGAGCCCGCCGATGGTCTCCTGCCCGGGCGCACCGTCGACGAGGCGGTCAGCGAGCAGGATCATGCCTGCGCAGGTGCCGAACGCCGGCATCCCGTCCTTGACCCGCTGCCGCAGCGGCTCGAGCAGCTCGAAGATGCGCGCCAGCTTGACCATCGTCGTGGACTCGCCACCCGGGATCACCAGCCCGTCACAAGCCTCGAGCTCCGACGGGCGCCGGACGGCGATCGGCTGGGCTCCCAGCCGGGAGAGCGCGGCGACGTGCTCGCGCACGTCGCCCTGGAGGGCGAGGACTCCGATCGTCAGGGACACGCGCGAAGCCTAGCCGGGAGGCTGCCGGCGGGCGCATCGGCCACGTCACACGCAGGTGTACGTCGCCAACGTCAGCGTCACGGTGAGGTTGAAGTTGGTGGACACAGTCGTGGCGCCATACCAACCCGTGCCCGGGAGATGGGCCCGGACGCGGACTTGGTACTGATAGCTGCCGAACAGCGTCAGCCCGAGCAGGTTGCCCAGAGTCGTGGTGTTGTACTGCACGGACTGCACGGCCCCGGCTGCCCCGGAGTGCGCCTGGAACGTGGTGGACCCGACCTGCGCGTTGGTGCTCCGGTTGTAGAACGAGATGGCGTACTCATAGGCAGACGCGGGTGGATTCACGCCCGAGGCGGGGCTCACACCGTTCCACCTCAGGGTCACCGTGGACGCGAGCAGGTTGTTGGCCGCCGCGCAGGGGCTCGAGGCCACCGTCGGCGACACGAGCGTGGCCGCGCCGACGGTGCCGCCCGTCACGGCCGAGGTGTCCGAGTACGCCGCGTACGTCCCGCCCACCCGCGAGAGCCCGAGCACCGTGGCGGCCACCGTCGTCACGGCCAGCATGCGGAGGCGGCGACTCATGACGTCACCTGCGTCGCCGTGAAGTCGAACCGGAGGGACCCTGACTGCCCCTGGTCGGCGTTGCTGGCGGTGGTGGCCATCGTGACGACGACGCAGAGCGACTCGGAAGCACCGGCAGCGAGGCGCCGCGACGGGATCACCGTCGTGCCACTCGTCCCGACCGCCACCGCCGCGGTGAGGGCGGTCCCGCCGCAGGTCTGCTGGATGGGGTAGGTCGTGTCGGACGTGTCGGGCGTGCCCGCATAGAAGCGCACGGTGATGTCCCCCGCGGCATATCCCCAGCTGGGAGACGTCCCCTGCGTCACGGTGGCGGCATAGGTGAAGTCGGCGTTCCCCACGTCCTTCACCGTGACCGGAAAGGCACGAGCCTCGGACGGTGTCAGTCCCGAGACCGCGATGTCGCTGGCGCTGTAGGCGGTCGCGAGCCCGACCGCGCCGTTTGGATTCGTGGTCTGCAGCTGCAGGTCCATCGTGCCGGCGGTGAGGGCGCCGCCGGTGACCGTCGAACTGTCGGTCCAGAACGCCCAGCTTCCGTTGGTGGTGAGCGCGACGACGGCGAGCGACGCGGCCGCGAGCCCGAGCGACGCGCGCACACGCCAGCGGGTGGCCCGACGTGTTGTTGCTCGGTGATCGGCGCGACCGGCGGCGTGGTGCATGCTGCGTCTCATGCCCGCACTCCGCGGAACCGCCGGGTCAGCTCGGTGCCGATGCCGACGGACAGCGCTCCGGCGGCGACGAGCCACCATTGCACCGGGTTGCCCGTGTCGGGGAGTCTGCCTCCGCCGTCATCGCCCGTGTCTGGCTGCGCCGCCGCGGCGCCCGCGGCCGGCGCCCCATCGAGGCGTACGACGACGTCGAAGTCGAGCCGCCGGCGCATGGTGTCGTTCCCGGCCGCCCAGGCGAGGGAGGCGCGCACCTCGACCCTCCGCACGGCACCGGACGCCAGCCGGCCCAGTGACACCCGCTCACCGGGGCGAGCATCGTGCCAGGACCCACCCTGGGCGCGGAACGCCAAGGAGACAGCGCCCGGCGTGAGCAGTCCGCCAGCGTCGCCGACGCGCATCGTGACGGCGAGCGCCGCATCGGTCGCTCCGCGGTTGCGGACCCACAACGCAGACGTCCGGCTCTCGCCGGGCACCCAGCGTAGGGCGGGGTTGAACAGGGGCGTAGGCAGATCGTTGCTCCAGGAGCGTCCGTCGGCGCTCAGGCCGACCGGATCCGCGGCGGCGCGCGCGGGCGGCGCAAGGGACGGAGCACCGAGCAGTGCTCCGGCAAGCACCCCGGCGACCGTTGCGCGACATAGCCAGGTCGACAGACCGATCACGGGGCTCCCTTCTGTCGTGTCGCGACCACGCGCTTCCGCGTCGAGCACCCGTCGCGCACCGCGCCGAGGAACATGACGACGGCGTAGCCGAGCAGCGCGCCGGCAGCGACGAGCCGACCGATGACTCGTTGCTCTCCGTTGAGATAGACGTTGAGCCTGCCGAGGTACGGCACCGAGTACCACTCCACACCCCGCACCTGGACCGCACGCACCGGCGCCGGGTCATTCGCCCCGTTGGCATCACCGCGGGTCGTGAACAGCCGCTCACCCTTCGTCGTCATCCCGAGCCCCACGACGCGATGCGTGGCGACCTCCGGCTGACCCGAGTGCAGTTGGAACGTGATGACGTCCCCGATCCTGATCCGGCCCGGGTCCGTCGGCTTGGCCACGACGAGGGTTCCCGGCGGCAGGCCAGGGCGCATCGAACCGGTCAGGATGGTGTACGCCGTCGCGCCGGTGAGCCTCGGGACCAGCACGGCCACGACAAGGACCGCCAGTGCGCCCAGGATCACCAGCCAGGCGATGACCTGGCCGAGCCAGCCGAGGCCGCCACGGACTGCTCGGCCGGCGCCGCGGCTCCCCCCAGGGACAGCGTCCACCTCATCCGCGACCGGTTGTTCGGTCGTCAGAGTCATGGCGCTCAGTTCGGGTTGTCCGCACCCTGTGCCTGGGTCAGCGTCACGGTGATCTCGTTGAGCGCCGCCGTGATGCCCTGGGTGTCGCTGGCGTTGACCGCGTCCGCATCGCCGTACGGGAACGTGACCACCAGATGAGCGGTGAGCGTCTGCCCGTCGCTGACCGCGAAGGTGCCACCGTCTGCGATCGTCGTACCACCGACGTCGTAGGTGCCGGAGGCGGTGAGGTTCATCGTCGTCGGGCTGCCGCCCGAGGTGGTGTAGGTGACGTCGGAAGGCGCGTCCACGGTCGCCGACAGGTGGTCCCCACTGCCGCTGACCGTGAACGTGCAGTCCTTGGTGACGGAGTCGCCGGGCACGATCGTGGTCACCGCGCTACCGGCGTCGTCGCCGGACGCATAGGTCCACCCTTCGTCGCAGGTGCCCTCGCTCAACGACAGGGACCCGGTGGTGACGTCACCACCGGACGCGGTGCCGTTGTCGGTCCAGAAAGCCAGGGAGCCGGCGCCACCCAGCAGCAGCACGGCAGCGCTCGCAGCGGCGATCGCACCCTACGTCGACTTCTTCACGTTCTTCCCCTTCGCCTGACGCCCGATGACCTCGACCGCCCCGATGACCAGTCCTCACTGGGGTACTGCCCCAGCAACGACTAGTTCACCCCAGAAGTCACGCCGGCAACAGACTTAAGGCGAAGAACAAGTCTCGGCGACCTGGGTCCTCAGACCGGGATCACCAACCGCGCTCAGCGAGCCGGTGCGGCTGAGGGATCTCGTCGACGTTGATGCCGACC
>NZ_JBFPJR010000025.1:0-57181 GCF_040838215.1 Nocardioides eburneus
TCCGGCTCGGCTTCCAGCCGAGCCGGGGCGAGGAGCTCCAGACCGAGTACCTTCTGCCGATGACGCGCGCGGCGGAGGCACTCGCCGCCCTGCGGAGGCTGTCTTCTCGGCTCGCGCCGTTCCTGCTGGTCGCCGAGATCCGTGCGGTCGCCGCCGATGACCTGTGGCTGTCGGGGGCGTACGGCGCCGACACGCTCGCCCTCCACTTCACCTGGCGCCTGGACGCCGACGGCGTGCACGACGTGCTTCCCGCAATGGAGGACCTGCTCCTTCCTCTCGGCGCCCGTCCCCACTGGGGCAAGCTCTTCGCCGCAGGACCTGACGATCTGGCGTCGCTCTATCCACGCTGGGAGGACTTCCGGTCCCTCCGCGCCCGCTTCGACCCGGAGCTGAAGTTCGGCAACGCCTGGCTCGAGCGCTATCTCGGCTGAGGAACCGGGTCGGCGGCCGGAGGCGCAGCGGCGGTCGCATACCCGGGGACCTCAGCGCTCGGTGAGGTCCCGCACCTCCGCATAACGGGCCCGGACGGCCGGGTCGGCGGCGGCATCGTAGGCGACCGTGCCGGCGACGTCCCAGACCGGCGGAGCGCCGCCACCGGCGAGAACCCAGGCCGCCTGCCGGGCCGCGCCGTCGGCGACGTACTCCCCCGGCTCCGGGACGAGCACAGGGTGACCGAGGACGACGGGCGCGAGCCGGCGGACCGCCTCGGATCGAGCGCCACCGCCGACGAGGAGCACGCGCTCGACGGGCACTCCCTGGGCGCGGAGCGCGTCGAGACCGTCGGCGAGGCCGCACAGGAGACCCTCGACGGCGGCGCGGGCGAGGTACGACGGCTCCGCCGTGGTGAGCGTCAGGCCGTGGACGACGCCGTGGGCGCCGGGACGGTCAGGGGTCCGCTCACCCTCGAGGTACGGCACGAGGACGAGCCCGCCGACGCCCGACGGCGCCTCGAGCGCGAGCTTGGACAGAGCCTCCACGTCGACGCCGAGAAGCCGCGCCGTGGCCATGAGGACCCGCGCGGCGTTGAGCGTGCACGCCAGCGGCAGGTAGCGACCGGTCGCGTCGGCGAAGCCCGCCACGAGGCCGGAGGCGTCGGCCGTCGGGGCGTCCACCACCGCCGACACGACCCCGGAGGTCCCGATCGAGACGACCACGTCCCCGGGCGCGGCCGACAGCCCGAGTGCCGCGCCCGCGTTGTCCCCGCAGCCGGGGGCGAGGAGTGCACCGGCCGGCGTACGTCCCGCCTCGTCGACGGGCCCGAGGACGCGCGGCAGGACGACGTCGGCACGGCCGAGCGCACGCTCGAGCAGGTCCGGGCGATAGTCGCCGGCGGCCGGCGACCAGTAGCCCGTGCCGCTCGCGTCGCTGCGATCCGTCACCAGGGCATCGAGCCCGGTCACACCACCGGACGGCGAGCCGGCCGCGGCATCCCCTCCGCTCAGCCGCCAGGTGAGCCAGTCGTGAGGCAGGCAGACGCCGGCCGTACGCGCCGCCGACTCGGGCTCGTGCTCGGCGAGCCAGCGCAGCTTGGTGACCGTGAAGCTGGCGACCGGGACGGAGCCGGTGGCCTCGGCCCAGACGTCACGGCCGAGCTCCTCGACAAGGTCGGCCGCCGCGGCGGCCGAGCGGGTGTCATTCCACAGCAGCGCCGGGCGTACGACGGCTCCCGACTCCTCCAGGCAGACCATGCCGTGCTGCTGGCCACCGACGGCGAGCGCGGCGACGTCGTCGAGTCCGCCGGCCGCGGCCGCCGCGTCCTGGAGCGCGGACCACCAGACGTCCGGATGGACCTCGGTGCCCTCAGGATGAGGAGCGCTGCCGGACCGGACCAGCTCCCCGGTCTCGGCGTCACGGACGACGATCTTGCAGGACTGGGTCGAGGAGTCGACCCCGGCGACGAGAGGCATCCGTCCAGTGTCCCCGTCTCAGCGGACGCCGAGAAGGTGGTCCATGGCGAGCTGGTCGAGCTGCTCGAAGGCGAACCCGCGCGCGGCCATCGTCTCGATGTCGTAGGTCTCCTCGCGCACGGTCTGCAGCGTCTCCCCCTCGGCGAGCGTCGGCGTGCCCAGGGTGGTGACTCCGGAGTGCTCCAACGCGGCCTGCACCTCCGGGTCGGCCCGGAAGGCGGCGGCCCGCTCACGCAGGACGAGATAGTTCTTCATGCAGCCCGCGGCCGAGGCCCATACCCCCTCCTCGTCCTCCGTCCGGGGCGGCTTGAAGTCGAAGTGCCGGGGGCCGTCGTAGCCGTGCGTCTCGAGCAGGTCGACGAGCGCGAAGGCGCCGCGCAGGTTGCCGGCGCCGAAACGGAGGTCCTGGTCGAAGCGCGGGCCGTGCTGGCCGTTGAGGTCGATGTGGAAGAGCTTCCCTGCCCACAGCGCCTGGCCGATGCCGGCGGCAAAGTTCATGCCCGCCATCTCCTCGTGGCCGACCTCGGGGTTGACGCCGACGAGCTCGGGGTGGTCGAGGCTCTCGATGAACGCCAGCGCGTGGCCGATCGTCGGCAGCAGGATGTCACCGCGCGGCTCGTTGGGCTTGGGCTCGATCGCGAACCGGAGGTCGTAGCCCTGCTCCAGGACGTAGTCGCCGAGCAGGTTGACCGCCTCGCGGTAGCGGTCGAGCGCCAGGCCGATGTCCTTCGCGAACGCGCTCTCGGCACCCTCACGCCCGCCCCACATCACGAACGTCTTCGCGCCGAGCTCGGCGGCGAGGTCGAGGTTGCGCGCGACCTTGGCCAGGGCGAAGCGCCGGACCGACCGGTCGTTGCTGGTGAAGCCGCCGTCCTTGAAGACCGGGTGCCCGAAGAGGTTGGTCGTGACCATGGGGACGACCAGGCCGGTCTCCTCGAGGGCCTTGCGGAACGAGTCGAGCGCCTGATCGCGCGCGGTGTCGTCGGCGTCGAAGGCGAAGATGTCGTTGTCGTGGAACGTGACGCCCCAGGCCCCCAGCTCGGCGAGCTTGTGCACGGCGTGCGCGGGGTCCATCGGAGGGCGGGTCGCCGGCCCGAACACGTCGACCCCCTGCCAGCCGACGGTCCACAGGCCGAAGCTGAACCTGTCCTCCGGCACCGGCGTGTAGCGGGACTCTCCCGTTGTGCTGGTCATGGCCGCTCCCTCGTTCCTGGCTGCATTTCGTTCGCGATCTGGACTAATATGGTGATCCAAGCCTCATTGGACCGCAATGTCAATGCTGTTGGCACCGTGAACAGTCCTCCTTGAGGTCTGGTTCATGACCTGTTCTAATCGGCACCATGTCGACGCCCAGCGGTCCCGGCCGAGCAGCCCTGCAGCACGCCGGGATGCGCGCGAGCAACTTGGCGCTCGTGCTCGGTCAGGTCGCCGACGCTGGCCCGCTCAGTCGCGCCCAGGTCGCCGCGCGGACCGGGCTCACGAAGTCGTCGGTCTCCGGACTGGTCGCCGACCTCGTCGAGGCCGGCCTGGTGACCGAGTCCGCGGCGCGCGGCTCGGGACCGGCGCCGGGTTCGGCGTCGGGCGGCGCGGGCAGTACGCCGACGCGCGACCGGGGCCGCCCGGCGAGCTCGCTCCATCTCGACCGCCAGGGCGCGGCCGGTCTCGGACTGGAGGTCAACGTCGACTACCTCGCCGCGGTGGTGTGCGACCTCGGCGGGGCGCCGCGCTACCGCCACGTGGTGACGCGTGACAACCGCGGCCCCGGCGCGGGTGAGGTCGCGCGCGTGCTCGACGAGCTCGCGGCGCTCGCCCGCGCTGCCGAGGCCGCCGCCGCCGAGCAGGACCTCGCGCTCGCCGGCATCGGGATCGCCGTCCCCGGAGGAGTCACCGACGACCGGCTCGTCACTGCGCCCAACCTGCACTGGACCGACCTCGACCTCACCCCGGGCCTCGGCGCCCTACCGGTGACCCCTCTCGGTGTGCGCCTTGAGAACGAGGCCGACCTGGCCGCGCTCGGCGAGCTGTGGTTCGGCGGTCAGGCGCCGGCCGACTTCGTCCAGGTCTCCGGTGAGATCGGGATCGGCGGCGGGATCGTCGTCGGCGGCCGGCTCTTCCGTGGCGCCCACGGGCGTGCCGGCGAGCTCGGCCACGTCGTCCTCGACCCGGACGGGCCGGCGTGCTCGTGCGGCGGGCGGGGGTGCCTCGAGCGGCTCGCGGGACAGGACGCGATCATCGCCCAGGCCGGCGTCACCGACCGCGACGAGCTGCTGGGCCGCTGCCGGGACGGCGATGAGACCTCGGTCGTCGCCGTCCGCTCCGCGGGCCGGCGACTGGGCGTCGCGCTCGCGACGGTGACCAACCTGCTCGATCCGGACGCCGTCGTCCTCGGCGGCCTGTTCGCCGAGCTCGCCCCGTGGCTGCGACCGGGCGTCGAGGAGTCGCTCGGGCGGCACCTCGCGGCGCCCCTGCGGGTGCTCACCTCACGGCTGGGTGCGGACGCGGCCGTGCGCGGGGCGGCCGGCAGCGTCGTACGCCGCATCATCGCCGACCCCGCTGGCTATCTCGCCCTCAGCGCTGCCGGCGGAGCCGCCTGAGGGCTACTCCCCCGGCGCCGTGAACTGCCGGTGGTTGCGGATGACCTCGGCGATGATCACGTTGAGGATCTTCTCCGCGAACGCCGGGTCGAGACCGGACTCGTCGGAGAGCTTGCGCAGGCGCTCGATCTGCACCGCCTCGCGAGCCGGGTCGGCCGGCGGCATCCCTGCGTGGGCCTTGAGCCGACCGACCTGCTCGGTGCACTTGAACCGCTCGGCGAGCAGGTGGACGAGCGCGGCGTCGAGATTGTCGATGCTCGAGCGCAGTCGGCGGAGCTCTGCCTGGGCGTCGTCGGAAGTCACGGGTCCATCAAACCGGATGGAGTACGCCGGCGGCGTACCCCATCCGCATGACGGGCTCAGGACTCGGTCGGCTCCCCGTCGGCCTCGCCCTGCTGGGCGGCCAGCGCCGCGTCGACGTCGAGGGCGACGACCGCGTCGATGACCTGCTGGAGCGCGGGCGCGGGCAGTGCGCCGGGCTGTGAGAAGACGAGGTGGCCCTTCTTGAAGGCCATCAGGGTCGGGATGGAGGTGATCTGCGCGGCACCGGCGAGCGCCTGCTCGGCCTCGGTGTCGACCTTGCCGAAGACGATCTCCGGGTGCTTGCCCGAGGCGTCCTCGAAGACGGGCGAGAACTGGCGACACGGGCCGCACCAACTGGCCCAGAAGTCGACCAGCACGATCTCGTTGTCCGTGACGGTCTTCTCGAAGTTCTCCGCGCCGAGGGTGACGGTCGCCATGGTGGTCCTCTCCGTGCCGGGTGACACCGCGGACCCGGGCCGGGTCCGTCGGTCCGTGACGGGGCTGCCGACACGACACCTGCAACGATACGGAGACCGTGGCGATTCCCCCGGCTCTGGCAAGATGCCGGCCATGAGCGAGGAGCGTCGGGGCCTCTCCCGTCCGGGCACGGAGGAGTGGCTCGACCACGACGACGAATTCCGCCCACTGCGCCGCGAGGATCCGGTGGCCGTGCTGGTGACGCTGATCGTGGGGCCGCTCGCCTGGGCGGTCGCGCTCGTCGTCGCCGCCTGGCTGGTGGACCGCACGCACGCCATCGTGTTCGGCCTGGAGGTGACGCTCGTGGCCTTCGGCGCCTCCCTGGTCCTGCTCACCGTGCTGCGGCTGCGACGCGACCGGGAGGAGATGCGCTATCGACGTCACACGAGCACTTGAGGTCCTGCTGACGGTCGTCTCGCTCTATCCGGTGATCACGGCGGCGATGTGGATCGCCGGCGGCCTGATCTTCCGGTTCACCGATGAGCGCCGCGGCACGACCGCCTCCCCGGAGGGGTGGCCGGGCGTCAGCGTGCTGATCCCGGCCTACAACGAGGGCCCGGTCGTGGCCACCTCGATCCGGGCGGCGCTCGCCTCGGACTACCCCGAGTTCGAGGTGCTCGTCCTCGACGACGGCTCCACGGACGACACGGTGGAGCGCGCACGCGAGGCGGCAGGCAACGACCCGCGCTGCCGCGTCGTCCCCGATCCGGTCAACGTGGGCAAGGGCGACCGGCTCAACATCGGCTTCGAGCTCGCGACGTACCCCCTCGTCGTCGTCACCGACGCCGACTCCCACATGCACCCCGAGGCGCTGCGCAACATGGCCGCGGTGATGGAGAGCTCGGCCTCCCTGGCCGCAGTGGCCGGCGCACCGCACGTGACCAACCGGACCGGGCTGCTCCCCATGCTGCAGACGCTCGAGGCCGCGGCCGTCATCTCGCTCATCCGTCGCACCCAGACGCTCACCGGCTGCGTCGGGACCGTCGCCGGGGTGCTCGGCATGTTCCGCAAGGGCCGGGTGCTGGCGGTCGGCGGCTACCGCGGCACCATGGCGACGGAGGACATCGACCTCACCTGGCGCCTCCTGCTGGCCGGCTGGCAGACGGCACAGTCGCCGCACGCGCTCGTCGGGATGCAGGTCCCGACCACGCTGAAGGCGCTCTGGTCGCAGCGCAAGCGCTGGGCGCGAGGCCAAGGCGAGGTGCTCCGGGTCCATCTCCGCGAGGTGCTCCGCTGGCGCAACCGCCGGATGTGGCTGCTGGCCTATGAGGCGATCATGTCGCTGGTCTGGGTGATCTGCTGGGTGCTGGCGATGATCCTCTCGACGCTCAACGTGATCTTCGGGCACGACCTCGGCTTCTTCGCCTTCGGGATGGGCTGGGGCGCGGCCATCGCGATCGTCGCCACGGTGCAGCTGCTCATCGCGATCGTGCTCCGCTACCGCTACGACCCGTGGGACCTGGGCGCGCTCCTCGCCGGCGCGCTCTATCCGATCGCCTACTGGGCCATCTCCGCGGCCGCGGCGCTTCACTCGGAGGTGAAGGCATTCGTCGTGGGCCCGCGGGAGAAGCGCGTCGTCTGGGACCTGCAGCGCGATGCCGCCGACAGCCCGGACGCGCCCGGGCGTCCTGTGCCGCCTCGGCGTCGAGCCCGCTGAGAGGCGTTTTTCAGTCAGTGAAACCTGCCGGTCGCGCTGCGGCTCTCGTCCGGTGTGACATGGCCCGGTGCGTACCGAAGTCGCGATCGTCGGCGCCGGCCCAGCCGGCCTCCTCCTTGCCCACCTGCTCGCCGCTGACGGGGTCGACTCCGTCGTCGTCGAGACCCGCTCGAAGGCGTACGTCGCCGCCCGGATCAGGGCCGGGATCCTGGAGCACTCCTCGGTCGAGCTGCTTCGCTCGGCCGGCCTGGGTGCCAACATCGACGCCCACGGCGACGAGCACCGCGGGATCTACCTGCAGTGGCCCGGCGAGCGCCACCACCTCGACTTCGTCGACCTGGTCGGCCGCAGCGTATGGGTCTACGGCCAGACGCAGGTCCAGGCCGACCTGCACGCCGCCGCGGAGGCGGCCGGACGGCAGGTGGTGTATGAGGCGCAGGACGTCGCGCTCCACGACCTCGAGAGCGAGCGTCCCTTCGTCACCTTCACCGACGCCACCGGTGCCGAGCAGCGGCTCGACGCGGATGTGGTCGTCGGCTGCGACGGTTCCTTCGGGCCGAGCCGGTCCGCCGTCCCCGAGGCGAAGCGGGAGACGTGGGAGCGGGTCTACCCCTACTCCTGGCTCGGCATCCTCGCCGACGTACCGCCTTCCACCGACGAGCTGATCTATGCCTGGCACCCCGACGGCTTCGCCATGCACTCGATGCGGTCGGCGACCGTGTCGCGGCTCTACCTGCAGGTGCCGAACGGCACCGACGTCGCCGACTGGTCCGACGACCGGATCTGGGAGGCGCTCTCCACCCGCCTCGGCGCCAGCCAGGAGGGCTGGGAGCTGCGGACCGGCGCGATCACGGAGAAGTCCGTGCTACCGATGCGCAGCTTCGTGCAGCAGCCGATGCGCTACGGCCGGCTCTTCCTCGCCGGCGACGCCGCGCACATCGTGCCGCCGACCGGCGCCAAGGGCCTCAACCTCGCCATCGCCGACGTCGCGCTGCTGGCCCCCGCGCTGGTCTCGCTGCTGCGCAAGCACGACGCCACCCTCGCCGACGCCTACTCCGAGACCGCGCTCCGGCGGGTCTGGCGCTGCGAGCACTTCTCGTGGTGGATGACCTCGATGCTCCACCAGTCCGGCGATGCGTTCGACGCCCAGCTCCAGCTCAGCCAGCTCCGCTGGGTCACCAGCAGCACGGCCGGCGCCGCCGGGCTCGCGGAGAACTACGCGGGCCTTCCCCTCGGCTTCTGACCCGCCGACGGCCGAGTCGGAGAAGTACCCGTCGAGTCTGAGGATCCGGCAACGGACTTCGCTGACCTGGCGGCTGGGTCGGCGTCCACGGACGCTGACCCGGCCGCCTGTCGTCGAGGTCAGCGCAGCTGCTTGCGCTTCGAGCCGAAGTGGCGCTCGATGCGGCTGCGCGGCTGACCGAGGATCTTGGCGAGCAGCGGGACGCGGAACACGTAGGCGAGCCCGGCGGCGACGAGCACGAGCAGGATGATCAGCCACACCATGCCCAGAGCGTACGCCGCCGGCGTACCTCAGACCTCGAGCGACGCGTCCCGCGCGGTCAGCGAGCGGCTGCCCCCGAGCTCGTGGACGAGGACCGGGAGGAAGGACGCCACCATGGTGAGCAGCAGCGCGGCCGCGAGTGAGGCCGACGAGACGGCGACCGCCGTGCCGAGCACGGCGAGGACGCCAGCCAGGATCAGCGGCTTCGACCGCGGGAGCCTCCCCAGAATGCCGCCGACGACGAGGTCGATGACGAGCAGATAGGCGGCGACGGGGACCGCGACGCCGAGCGCGATCCCGACGCGGCCGATCCCGCTTCCGGCCTCGGCGAGCGACAGTCCCGCGACGTGCAGGCCGGCTCCGGTCGCGGCGATCGCGATGAAGATCGGGATGTGGCCGAAGCCGAAGACGTAGCCACGTGTCGGGTGCTCGTGCAGCAGCCGACCGAACGGGATCAGGAAGTAGCTCCACCACAGCCCGAAGGTCAGCCCGACGCCGGAGACGAGGACCACCACCGCGTCGAGGTCCCAGTCGCCGCCGGTCGCCCCACCGAGCGCGCCCCGGGACGAGGCGACCGTCCCGACGACGCCCTCCCCCAGCGCGATGATCGCGAGCAGGCCGTAGCGCTCCGCGATGTGATGGCGGTGCCACGGCGTGCCGTTGGCGCGGCCCTGGGCGAGCGGCGCGATGAGGAGCTCCAGGACGCCGAGCGGCACCATGACGAGGAACGTCGGCAGCAGCGGCAGGTCGAGCAGCGTGAACACCACCCATCCGACCTGGGCGAGAAGGATCCAACCGGCGTTGCGGAGCGCGACGCTGCGGAAGTCCGGCGACTCGCGGCTGACCCTGATCCACTGGGCCACGAGGCCGACCCGCATGACGACGTACCCGGCGACCATCAGGTGGGTGTCGAGGTGGTCGCGCTCCTCGAGGCTGTGGGACATCGGCACGATCCCGAGCGCGACGATGACGACGCCGACCATCTGGACCATGGTCCACAGCCGGTAGACCCAGTCGTCGGTGTCGAACGCGGAGGCCAGCCAGGTGAAGTTGATCCAGCCCAGCAGGATGGCCCACATCCCGAAGACGAACCCGAGGATGCCGGTCCCGGTGTGACCCGCCACGACGAGCTCGGCCATCTGCTCGGCGACCGCCCCGATCGCGACCACGAAGGTCAGGTCGTAGAGCAGCTCCAGCGGCGTGGCCGCGCGACCGTCCTCGTCGGGATCGCGGCCGGCCATCGGGATGCGCCGGTGCGGGGAGATGCCCAGGGCGTCGCTCATGCGACGCAATCTAGGCGATCCCCACGCCCCGGCGTCCGGTGACGAACGAGGTCAGAAGCGCAGCCCCTCGCGACGCTCGAGCGCCTCGGTGAGGAGGGTGACGAGCGCCTCGAGCTGGACGTCGGCCGAGGCGGTGAGCTCCTCGTCGGACCCGTCGAGCGCGCGGGCTGCCAGCCCCGCCTTGGCGTCGATGAGCTCGGCGATCCGTGTGTCGATCGTCTGCGAGGCGATGATCCGCCACGCGGTGACCGGCTCGTCCTGACCGATGCGGTGCACGCGGTCGATCGCCTGCGTCTGCTCGGCGTCGGTCCAGGAGAGCTCGGCCAGCACGAGGTTGGAGGCGACCTGGAGGTTGACGCCGACGCCGGCGGCGGTGAGCGAGCAGACGATGACCTCGACGTCGGGGTCGTTGACGAACTCGTCGATGTTGCGCTGCCGCGCCTTCGACGTCTGGTCGCCGCGGATCGAGGAGTAGCGCATCCCGCGGCGGGCGAAGGTCTCCTCAGCGGTGTCCATGACCTCGATGTGCTTGGCAAAGAACACGACCTTGCCGACGCTGCGTGCGAGCTGGGCGGCGTAGTCGGCCGCCAGGCCCGCCTTCGCCCGACCGATGCGGCGCATCATGCCGAACACGTTCTCGCCGGTCGAGGAGTCGCTGTCCTCGCGCTCCCAGCCCGCGACCCGGCGGACCAGCTCGTAGTCGATGCCGTCGACCTCGCCCGCGCCCGAGGTGCGGGTCTTGATCGCCATGTCGTAGCGCTCGACGAGACGCCGGGCCAGCTCGGCCTCGGCCTCGCGGATGGAGCGGCCGAGCTCCTCGTCGAGCTCGACGGGCAGGTCGGCGACCCGACGTGCGGGGATGTCGGCGGCGACGTCGATCTTGCGGCGGCGTACGACGCCCTGCGCGACCACCGCGCGGCGGGCCGCGCCATAGAAGCCGGGGTCCTGGGGAGTCAGCCCGGTCTCCTCCAGCGCCTCGAGCAGCGACCCCAGCGGCTTGGTCTCGTCGATCCAGCCGAGGAACTGCCAGATGGCGCGGAAGTCCTCGATGTCGTTGATGAGCGGGGTGCCGGTCAGGGCCATCAGGAGCGGGTCGGGGTGACGGTCACGGATGCGCTCGGAGAGGTGCAGGACGTGCTGGGAGCGCTGCGAGGACTTGTTCTTGATGAAGTGGGCCTCGTCGACGACCATCCCCTTGAAGCCGAAGTCGCCGAGCCAGCCGACGTGGCGGTCGAGGATCTCGTAGTTGACCACGACGATGTCGGCGAAGCCGTCGACGTTCTCGCCGTTGCCATGGACGACGGTGCTGGTCCGGCGCGGCGTCCAGATGTCCACCTCGCGGGCCCAGTTCGTCTTCACGACGTTGGGGACGACGACCAGGAGCGGGTAGGCGTCCGCGGCCTGCGCGGCGAGCAGCGCCTGGGCGGTCTTGCCGAGACCGGGCTCGTCGGCGAGCAGGAAGGTCCGGTGACCCTCCGCCGCGGCGGCGATCAGCTGCACCTGGTGGGACATCAGCTCCCGGCCGGCGGGGACCGGGATGACCGGCGCGGTCAGCGGGTCGGGCAGCGGCATGCAGGAAGGGCCGCTGTCGGCGTACTCGAAACTGCGGAAGAGCGGCCCGAGGAGTTCCCAGCCGGCGAGGCGGCGGGCATGGACCACCGGCTTGGCCGCGGAGAAGTCGGGGACCATGAACGGGTTGGCGAGCCGTCGGGAGACGACCGACTGCGGGACGACACGCTTGTCGGGCACGGCGGGGACGGTCTCGAGCTCCTGCTCCTGCGGCTCCTCCTCGGGAGCCTCCAGGCCGGCCTGCTCCATCAGCTCGCGCTTGAGCTCGATCGCCGCGTCGGAGACGACCGCGCCCTCACCGAGGAGCTCGAAGAGGCGGGAGTCGAGGGCGGCGGTCTTCGCGAGGATCGTCGCGATGCCGTCGAGGCGCTTGAGCTGCTCGGCACGGCGCTGCTCGTTGAGCGTCGTGTCCTCGAGCACGCGGTGGCGCTCGTCGCGCGCCAGCAGCGCCACGACCTGGAACTTGGTGCGGACGTCGGGCATCGCCGAGCGTCGCTGCACGGCGTTCTCCACCTCGCGGACGACCTGCGCGAGGACCGGGATGATGCCCTCGTTGTCCTTGTGAACGGTCTTGCGGCGGTTGCGCGACTGCGCGGGGCGCGTGCCCCGGCGAGTGGCGGCTCCTCGAGCCAAGGATTCCTCCTCCAGTCACGACACCTTCGCGCCATGACGTGTACATCGACGACCCCGCGGGGTCGGACGGCCCTGGTGGGCCCGCGCCCGGCGTACGACGTCCCGCGACTGCGGGAGCGACGCGCTGGACCTGCGCGATCGGCGCTGGTCGGGGTCGGCGTCTCGTGGTCAGCCCGTGATTGCTGATCAATCGGGTGACGTCAGAGCCGCGAGCCCGGCGCGACGTCGAGTCTAGCCCTGACGTAGGTCCAACGCGGTAGCCGGCACCGATGTTCCTGCCCCGGCGTGTCCGGACTGACCGGCACGGCCTGTCGACAACGGCGTGCGCCGGCGCGCGTCGCCGCGCGTTGGTCGGCCGCCGCACCGCAGCGAATGCCGCCATGGGCACTGGGTACGGCGAACGTGAGCTGCCGTCACGGCAGATCCACCGATCAGGAGTTCGCCATGGCACAGAATCCAGAGACCGGGAACGTCACCGGAACGCAGGACAAGGACTACAACATCTTGTGGTTCACCGAGAGCTGCCTCGCCAATGCGTTGCGGTTGGAGACCTACATCGCCGACGCCGAGCGCGCCGGCGACGACGAGCTCGCCGAGTTCTTCCGCAAGGCGCAGAGCGACAGCCGCAAGGGCGCCGAGCAGGGGAAGGCGCTCCTCGCGAAGCGACTCCAGACGGCCTGACGCCGCGCGAGCCGGACCGGCCGGTCGTCGTACGCCGACGGCCGGCCGTTGCAGGGCGTCGGCCAGTCCCGTCGAGAGCCGACCGACGTCCTCGCGCCGGGAGCGGACTCAGCCGGCGGCGACCTTCGCGGGCGCGGAGGCGGTACGCCGGCGCTGCCCGGCCTCACGCGCCGACGGCGCCAACTCGGGCCGCGGCGTGGGGATGAGCCACTGCGACGAGGGCGGCAGGATCTCGATCGGGCACGGCGGTCGGCGCAGGAGTTGGCGCCCGGTGCGGCCGAAGCTCTCCACGGGGTCGGCGCCGGGCGCCTTCTGGGTGAGGTGTCGGCTCAGGAGCAGGACGCCGGCGGAGGCGGCGGCCCGACGGAGGACGGCGCCGGGGCGGCCCACGAGCGCCCGGATCTCGATGGGGACGTCGGGATACTCCTCCAGCAGCGGCTCGGCGGCCTCCGCGACGATGCGGCGATCCTCCTCGAGCCACAGCTCGCGGTCGACGTCACGAGCGAGGTGGTCGCGGTCGAGCCCGGGCCGGTAGGAGGCGTGCAGCAGCACCACGGTCGCACGCCGGCGGCGCGCCTCGTCGAGGCCGGTCTCGATGAGCGCCAGCGAGCGACGCGCGTCCCGGATGCCGACGAGGACGGTCGGCTTCTCGGCGACCGCCCGCCAAGACACCGGGACGAGGACGACGGGGCACGGCGTATGGGGGACGACGCCGTCGGCCGCCCACGCGCTGGAGAGCTGCTCGACGTACGCCTTGTGCTCGTCGCCGATCACGAGCAGGTCCGCCTCGGCGGCGGCCGCGACGAGTGCGTCGGCGCGCGGGCCGGCCAGGAGCTCGGTGGAGACCCGCCCCTCGGCGACCAGCGAGCGGGCCAGGTCGTAGGCGTCGGTCAGGATCCGCCGGCCGGCGGCCTCGACCGCCGCGGCGCCCAGCACGTAGGCGGCCGGATTCGCGTCGACGCAGGCGGGCACGACGTGGACGAGGTGCAGCGCGGCGTCGCGCCGGGTCGCCTCCCGCGCCGCATAGCGGACCGCGACGTTGCTGCCGTCCGACCCGTTGACACCGACCACGATCCGTTCGCCGTACTGCATCATCCTTCTCCTCTGTCCCGAGCCGCTCTACGTCACTCTTGACGCCACTGTTGACCTGCCATCAGCTCCACCCTCTCCGGTCCCCCGTCCTGGGGTCAGGGCCGTCCGACACGGTGACCCGGGACTTTCGGCCGTGACCTCGCAGACGGCGGTCGTCGGCGCGGTTGCGGCGCCGATCACGCGGAGCCCGCACGCCGTCGTACGCCGCCGACCTCATGCTCCGCGCCCGCACGGGTACCGAACCTCGCCCCTGTCGGTGTCTGCCGACGAACCGACCGCATTGGCGAGAAGGAGATGCCCCTCCCTGTGACAGTCCTGGCCCCCCGCGAGCGTCCGAGGCGATGGTCCGTGGACGACGTCGTCGTGACTGAGCCGCCCGTCATCCGTCGCGCCATCGGCGCCGCGGCGATCGGCAACATCACCGAGTGGTACGACTTCGGCGTCTACGCCTACTTCGAGCCCACCATCAAGGACGTCTTCTTCCAGGGCCTCAACGACACCGCGGGCACGGTCGCGACCTTCGGCCTCTTCGCGGTGGCCTTCCTCGTCCGTCCCTTCGGGGGACTCTTCTTCGGTCCCCTGGCGGACCGGATCGGCCGCAACGTGGTGCTCGCGACCACGATGATCCTGATGGCGGTCGGGACGTTCGCGATCGGGTGCATCCCCGACAAGGGGTCGATCGGCTTCTGGGCACCGGTGCTGCTGCTCGTGGCCCGGCTCGTGCAGGGGTTCTCGACCGGCGGTGAGTACGGCAACGCGATGACGTTCATCGCGGAGTACGCCCCCGATCGGCGACGCGGCTTCCTCGGGAGCTGGCTCGAGTTCGGCACGTTCACCGGCTACCTCATGGGCGCGATCATCGTGACGGTCGTCGACGCCGGGCTCAGCGACGCACAGCTCCACTCGTGGGGTTGGCGGCTGCCGTTCTTCGTCGCCCTCCCGCTCGGCGTCGTCGGCGTCTACCTGCGCACCCGTCTCGCCGACACGCCGGCCTTCCAGGAGTTGGAGAAGGAGTCCGAGGAGCGCGAGAAGGCCAACAAGACCGGTGACGAGGCCAGGGTCCTCGCCCGACTGTGGCCGTTCCTGCTGGTGTGCATGGGGCTGGTGGTCGTCTGGAACGTCACCAACTACATGCTCACCTCCTACATGCCGACCTACGTCACCGAGACGGTCCCCGACGCCACCTCCGCCGGGGTCTCGTCGACCACCTCCCAGTGGCTGCAGATCGTCGTCATGGCGATCGCACTGCTGCTGATCCCCCTGCTCGGTCTGCTCTCGGACCGCGTCGGTCGGAAGCCGATCATGTGGACCGGCGCGATCGCGCTCATCGTGCTGGCCTTCCCGATGATCCTGCTGATCCGCGCCCAGAGCAGCGGCGCCGTCTTCCTCGGGCTGCTGCTCATGGGGCTCGCGCTGATCTGCTTCAGCGCGACCTGCCCCTCCACGCTGCCGTCGCTCTTCCCCACCGCCGTCCGGGGCGCCGGGCTGTCGGTCAGCTTCAACGTCGCGATCTCGCTCTTCGCCGGCACCACCTCGGTCGTCGTCGGCGCACTGGTGGGTGCCACCGGTGACCTGGACTGGCCGGCCTACTACCTCATCGCCGCAGGCGTCGTCGGCGTCGTCTCGCTCCTCTTCCTGCACGAGCCGAACGGCCGGCGGATGTGGGGCTCCGCGCCCGCCGCCGCGTCCGAGGAGGAGGCGCGGGAGCTGGTCGGCTCCGGCGCGTCCGACGCCGCCTGACCGCGGCGCGCGCGTCGACGCCCCGGGAACACCACGGGGCGTTGACGCGTTCCACATCGCAAGGTAGTTTTATTTTCAATCACTTTGACCGTGCGAGCAGCGCCCCGCACCTCATCCCGGAGGAGCGACCGATGACCACCATCGATCTCGACGCACTGACCAAGGACCGCGAGCAGATCAAGAAGGAGTTCCTCGCCCCCGCAGGCTCCCTTCCCGAGAGCAGCGCCCGCGGCATCCACCACACCGCCCTGATCTCGTCCGACGTGCGCCGCACCATCGAGTTCTTCCAGGGCATCCTCGAGTTCCCGCTGACCGAGATCTTCGAGAACCGCGACTACGCCGGCTCCAGCCACTTCTTCTTCGACGTCGGCCAGGGCAACCTGCTCGCCTACTTCGACCTCCCGGGCCTCGATCTGGGCGAGTACGCCGAGGTCCTCGGCGGACTGCACCATCTGGCCATCTCGGTGACCCACGAGAAGTGGGACTACCTGCGGGCCAAGCTCGACGACGCCGGGATCGACTACGAGGTCGAGTCGAAGACCTCGATCTACTTCCGCGGTCCCGACGGCGAGCGCCTCGAGCTCCTCGCCGACCCGCTGGGCGAGATGTACGGCACGAAGGTCCTCTGAGGCCGACGACCAGCAGCGGGTGCGCGGTGAGGGGGCCGCGCACCCGCTGTATCTCACAAGCGTGACGGCCGTCACGCTCGTGATACTTTGCGCCCATGGCACTCGACGACGGTGAACGGCCCCTCGAGGCAGGTGTGCGCACCGACCTGGCCTCGACGATGGACTACGCCGGCTACCTCCGGCTCGACACGCTGCTCTCCGCACAGCATCCGGTCACCGACCATCCCGACGAGCTGCTCTTCATCGTCCAGCACCAGACGACGGAGCTGTGGTTCACCCTCGTGCTCCACGAGCTGAGGGGCGTCCGGGCCGATCTCGAGGCCGACGACGTACGCCGGGCGCGCAAGCGCCTCGCCCGGGTCAAGCACATCTTCCGCACGCTCACTGAGCAGTGGTCCGTGCTCGCGACGCTGACGCCGACCGAGTACGCCGAGTTCCGTGGCTCCCTCGGCTCCGCCTCCGGCTTCCAGAGCCACCAGTACCGCGCGGTCGAGTTCATCCTCGGCAACAAGAACCGCCGCATGCTCGACGTCTTCGACGCCCGGCCCGACGCCCAGGGGCTGCTGCACGACCTGCTCGACAGCCCGACGGTCTACGACGCCTTCCTGCACCACCTCGCCCGGCGCGGCCACGACGTGCCCGGGGACGTCCTCGACCGCGACGTCTCCCGCGCCTGGGTCGAGACGCCGGCGCTCGTGCCGGTCTTCGAGCGGATCTACGCCGACACCGCCGCTCACTGGGAGGCGTACGCGACCTGCGAGGACCTGGTCGACCTGGAGGACGCGTTCCAGCTCTGGCGCTTCCGCCATCTGCGCACCGTCCAGCGCACCATCGGCTTCAAGACCGGCACGGGCGGCTCGTCCGGCGTCGACTTCCTCAAGCGCGCCCTCGACCTCACCTTCTTCCCCGAGCTCTACACCGTGAGGACCTCCATCGGCGGCTGAGCCGCTGCTCGCCTCCGCCAAGCGATGGGACCACGCATGACCGACCACCTCACCGACGACAACGCCGACATCCTCGCCGAGCTCCCCGCTCCCCTGGTCGACCGCGCCCGCGCTCTCGACGCGGCCGACCCGCTCGCGGACCATCGCCGCTCCTTCGTCGAGGTCGACGGGCTCGTCTCCTACCTCGACGGCAACTCCCTCGGCCGACCGCTGAAGGCCACCCGGGACCGTCTCGCCCGCTTCGTCGACGGGCCGTGGGGCAGCCGGCTGATCCGCGCCTGGGACGAGGAGTGGATGGACGCGCCGACACAGCTGGGCGACCTGCTCGGTCGGGTCGTGCTCGGCGCGGCGGCCGGTCAGACGGTCGTCGCAGACTCGACCACGGTGATGCTCTACAAACTCGCCCGGGCCGCGGTCGACGGCCGTCCGGGGCGCGACGAGATCGTCGCCGACACCGAGAACTTCCCCACCGACCGCTTCGTCCTCGAGGGCATCGCCGCCGAGCGGGGGCTGAGGATCCGGTGGATCACCCCCGACCCGGCCGGTGGCGTGACGCTCGACGAGGTCCGCGCCGAGCTCGGCGAGCGTACGGCGCTGGTGCTCCTCAGCCACGTCGCCTACAAGTCGGCGTACGTCGCCGACCTGCCGGCCATCACCGCGGCCGCCCACGACGCCGGGGCGCTCGTGCTCTGGGACCTGTGCCACTCCGCCGGCGCGGTCGAGCTGAGCCTGGACGCCGACGAGGTCGACCTCGCCGTCGGATGCACCTACAAGTACCTCAACGGCGGTCCCGGCGCGCCCGCGTTCGGGTACGTCGCCGCCCGGCTGCAGGACCGGTTGCGGCAGCCGATCCAGGGGTGGATGGGCCACGACGCGCCCTTCGCGATGGCCGACCACTACCAGCCGGCGAGCGGCATCCGACGGTTCATCAGCGGCACCCCGCCCATCGTCGGGATGCTGCCGATGCGCGACATGCTCGCCCTCATCGAGCAAGTCGGGATGCCGGCGATCCGCGCGAAGTCCGTCGCGCTCACCGACTTCGCGGTCGAGCTCGCCGACGAGGCGCTGGCGCCGTACGACGTCCGCGTCGTCTCCCCGCACGACCCCTCACGACGCGGCGGACACGTCACCCTCGACCATCCCGACTTCCGCCGGGTGACCGCCGCGCTGTGGGCCCGGGGCGTCGTCCCCGACTTCCGGCCGCCGCAGGGCCTGCGGCTCGGGCTCTCCCCGCTCAGCACCGGGTTCGTCGAGCTCACGGCCGGGCTGGGCCACGTGGCGCAACTGCTCCGCGAGAAGAGGAACCACGCGTGAGCGAGCGCCGGCGAGCGACCATGGGACGCCTCAGGCGGGCGCGTTCGTATTCTTCCTCTCTCCTCACGGAGGTGGCCGCATGACCACGACGGCGCCGGCGGTGGACGGGCCGGTCCTCGATGACCTCGACTCCCGCCCGGGCAGCACGACCTCGCTGCTGCGGACGGTCGTCGGCAGCACCCTGCGCGAACGTGGCGGCTGGATGCCGACGGCCGCGCTGGTGGCGCTGATGGAGGCCGTCGACGTCCCGCCGGCGCGGACGAGGACGGCGCTGTCCCGCGTCAAGGCGCGTGGCCTCCTGCTCGCGGAGAACCGCGGGGGCGTGGCCGGCTACGCGCTCTCCCCCGCCGCGCTGCCGATGCTGGAGCGCGGCGACCGGCGCATCCACCACCCGCGCACCATGCGGGAGGGCGACCCGTGGGGCCTGGTCTCGTTCTCGCTGCCCGAGCGCGAGCGCGACCTGCGGCACCAACTGCGCCGACGGTTGGGCTGGATGGGCTGCGGCACGGTCACCGGCGCCCTCTGGATCTGTCCGGCGACGCTGCTCGACGAGGTGGAGGCGATCGTCGCCGACCTGGGGCTCACCGAGCGCGTCACGCTCTTCGTCGCCGACGAGGTGCGCGGCGTCCGCGACCTCCGGGAGGCGGTCGGACGGTGGTGGGACCTCACCGCCATCGCGCGGCTCCACGCGGAGTTCCTCGCCCGCGCCGGTGCCACCGGTGCCGCCGGTGCCACCGGCGCCGACCGGTCCGGCCTCGGCCCGCGGGAGGCGTTCCATGCCTGGACGATCGTCCTCGACAGCTGGCGGCCGATCCCCTACCTCGACCCGGGTCTCCCACTCACCCTGCTCCCCGACGACTGGCCGGCCCGCCGCAGCATCCCGTTCTTCCTCGAGGCCCGCGACCGGGTGGCAGCCGCGGCCCTGGAGTTCGCCCGGTCCGTCTGACGCCTGACACCGCCTCGCCTACGGTGGAGACACCGATGGACCCACAGACCAGCACGCCGGAGACCGAGCCCAACCACGAGCCCGAGCCCACCCCCGAGGCGAGCGACGCCGCCCCGGAGAGGTCGCCTGCGCTCGGGCCTGCCCGCCCACGCCGCCGACCCCGGCTCCCACGGCTCCCCCGGCTCCACGGGCTCGCCCGACTCCGCCGCCTCCGGCTCGCCGGACGGGTCGCGGTCGGCGTACTCCTCGTGCTGGCGCCGTTCGCCGGCGCGCTCACCGCGATCGGCTACGCCCCGCCCGCGCGCGTCGAGATCGCGGGCCAGCACGTGTCGGTGAAGCCCGTCATCGGCCAGAACACCACCCAGCTCAGCGGCGCCATCGTGCGGCCCGAGCACGGGGAGATCCCGCTGCTGGGGAAGGATGTCGGCCTCGACCTCTCGGTCGACTGGAACCACCTGATCCCGCAGGACAAGTCCACCCGCCGCTACCTCACCCAACTCTGGGACGACCCCAAGCCGGAGATCGCCCGGATCCGGTCGACGGCGCAGCGCTACGTCATCGTGTGGGGTTCGGTCGGGTTCGCCGGGACACTCGCCCTCGAGGCCGGGACGCTGCTCGTCCTGCGCCAGCGACGGCGGAAGCTGGCCGCCTACCCGCCCGACGACGCCGCGCGGATCGCCGCCCACAACGCACGGCTGCGCCGGACGGCCGCCGCCGTCGCGCTCCTGGCGCTCGTCGGCCTCGACGTGGCCGCGGTCCGCACCTACACCTACGACGACCAGCGGACCGTCGTGGGGAGCCCGGTCTTCGCGGGGACCAGCCTCGCCGGCACCGAGGTCGACGGCCTGGTCGGCGAGGTGGTGCCGTTCCTCTCGATCCTGGAGCCCCGCAGCGACTTCTACGACCAGGCCTCGGACAACCTCGACCAGGCCCTCGCCGACGTCCCGGCGCTGAAGGCCGGGAAGGACCAGGTGCTCTTCATCGCGGGCGAGGACCTCGAGGACGTCAACGGGATGGCCCGCCTGATGGGCCGCGCGGCCGACGACACCGACGCCTCCTTCCTCGCCTACACCGGCGACCTGACCTTCGCCGGCAAGTCCGTGGAGACCTACCTGATCGACACGATCGACTACTACAGCGGTGGGGTGCCGGTGGAGTTCGCGCCGGGCCTGCACGACACCGACACGATCACGAGCGCGGCGCAGGCGCGGGGCTGGCGGGTTGCCGACGGCACGGCGCACGACGTCGACGGGGTGAGCATCCTGACCGCCGCCGACCCGCGGATCTCGACGGTCGGCGACTTCGGCAGCGGCACCGTCCTGCGCGACCCCGACGTCGACGTCCCCACGTTCCTCACCGACACCGGCGACGAGATCTGCCGCAGCCAACCCGACTTCGTCCTCCTCCACGACCACCTGCTCGGGAAGCAGCTCGCGGCGCTCGGCTGCGCCAAGGTCGCGGTCATCGACGGGCGCTCGTTCAGCTTCGTCGGCCCGACGAAGGTCCCGACCGACGCCGGGGGCACGGCCGTGGAGTACACCAACGGCAGCGGCGGCGGCCACACCACGACCTCACCCGATCCCGGCACCATCAAGCACCCGGCGACCTTCACCGCGTTCGTCTACGACACGAAGACCCACGCCACCCACTACAGCGTCATCACGGTCAAGCCGAACGCCGGCGTGACCGTCACGCCGCCGATCAGCCTGCACGTGCCGTACGCCGACTTCCAGCGCACCGGCGAGACCGAGCCGCCCACGGTGTCGACGCCCTGAACCTCAGTCGCGGAGGTACTGGTCGGCCCAGGCGCTGATGATCCTGGCCGCGCGCTGCGCCTGCCCGGGCGCGGTGAGGAGGTGGTCAGAGCCCTCCAGCGAGACGAAGCTGCGCGGGTGACGCGCCTCGTTGAAGATCTCGCTGGCGTTGTCGATGCTGACGGTGTTGTCCGTCGGCGAGTGCATCACGAGCAGCGGCAGGTGGAGCTCGCGGATGCGCGTGCGGAGGTGGGCGTTGCGGACGTCGTGGACGAAGTCGCGCTTGAGCGTCAACGCCCGGCCGCCGACGAGCCACTGCGCGTGACCGTCCTTGAGGACGCACTCCACGACGGCGTCGTACTGCTTCTCGACGTGCCGCGGGTCGACGGGCGCGCCGATCGTGGCGACCGCCCGGCTGATGCCGGCCTCGCGGGCGGCGGCGATCGCCGCCGCCCCACCCCAGGAGTGCCCGACGAGAAGCTCGACGGGCGTGCCGCGCGCGGCCATGAACTCGCTCGCCCGGATCGTGTCCTCCACCTTCACCGTGAAGGAGCCGTCGCCCCAGTCGCCCTCGGACTGACCGAGACCGAGGTTGTCGTAGCGCAGCATCCCGATGCCCTCGCGCGCGAGCTGCCTCGAGATCCGTGCGGCGGCCGGTGAGTCCTTGCCGAGGGTGAAGCCGTGGACGAAGAGCCCCCACCCGCGCACCTCGCCCTGCGGCAGGTCGATGAGTCCCGCCAGCTGCGGACCCACCGTGCTCGCAAACGTCACCTTCTCGGCCATGCCCACTCCCTGCCACACCCTCGGTCGCCGGCGCTGTCGTGCGCCGGTCGGCGCCCACTACTACCAGATGGGAGCCATCCGAGGCCCGTTCGCCCGCGGAGCATGGCCGATCACAGCACGCAGGGAGCGGGAGGTTCTCGGCGGGTCTCGCTCAGCCGACCCGCAGCACCTCGGCGGCCGACACCGTGCCGCGCTGCTCCTCGATCGCGTGCGCGAGGGCGACGACGTCACCGTCGTCGACCTCGACGCCGGCCTCGGGAAGCGCCGCGCGCAGCGCCTCCTCGACGGTCCCCTCGGTGGCGGCGTCCCAGTTGGCGCCGACCCGCTCGACCACGTGCTGGACGGCCTCGATCTGCTCAGCGGTGTAGTGCGTCATGCGGGCTCGGTACCCGTGCGGCCGGTGACTACGCGGGCGGCCGGGCCGGATCGGCTGGGCGGCGCTGGATACTGTCGTGCCGCAGGGAGAGCACGACCGGGCATGACAGGCAGAACGGGAGCAGCGATGGCCTACTTCGAACGGACCGGCGAGCGCACCTTCCGCGCGTCGCCGCACGTCGGCGGTGCGTGGGACCAGGCGACGCAGCACATCGCACCGGCGCTCGGCCTGCTCGCCCACGTCGTCGAGACCGACCGCGACGCGCGTCGCCGCGACGGTCTCGTCATCGGACGGCTGTCGTACGACATCCTCGGCACCCTCCCCGTCGAGGAGGTCGAGGTCACCGTGACCGTCCTGCGTCCGGGCCGGACGATCGAGCTCGTGCAGGCGACGATGGCCCACGCCGGCCGCGACGCGGTGATCCTGCGGGCCTGGTTGATGGAGCCGCGCGACACCGGCACGATCGCCGGCACGGCGTACGCTCCCATCGCGCCGCCCGAGGACATGAAGCCATGGGACCCGACGACGGTGTGGCAGGGCGGCTTCATCGCCTCCGCCGAGGTACGCCGCGACGCCCAGGCGCCCGGTCGCGGCTCCTTCTGGGTGCGCCCCGGGCATGACCTCGTCGCCGACGAGGAGGCCAGCAGGCTGGCGCGGGTGGCCGGGCTGGTGGACATCGCGAACGGCATGGTCGTGCGCGAGGACCCGACAGCCGTCGCCTTCCCCAACATCGACCTCACCGCGCACTTCTTCCGTCTCCCCCGGGGCGAGTGGACCGGCTTCGACACCACGGTCTCGTTCGGCGCCGACGGCCTCGGGCTGACCAGCAGCGTGCTGCACGACGTCGACGGACCGTTCGGCACGGTCGGGCAGATGCTCACCGTGCGCCCGTCCTGAGCGCCGCGAGCGCCGTGACGCCGTGACGCCGTGACGCCGTGACGCCGTGACGCCGTGACGCCAAACTGTCACCGTGTCACCTGGCGACGTCGGTGACAGGTCGTAGGTATCACCCACGGCGCAGGGTGTCACCGTGACAGTTTCGGACGCGCCTATTGTGGGCTGATCCGGAAGATTTCCGCGCGGCGCCGGATCATCTCGGCGCGGGCGAGGCGCGGCTTGTCGCTGCCGTCACGGATGACGCGGCCGTTGGCCTCGAACTCGCCGAGGAAGTCCAGCGCCCAGGCGACGTCGGCGGGCGACGGGCTCATCGACTCGTTGATGACGGCCGGCTGCTCGTGGTCGAGGCAGAGCTTGCCGGTCATGCCCATGGCGACCGCGTCGGCGGCCTGCTCGCGCAGCAGCGGATGGGAGCTGCCGACGGTGGGGCCGTCGATCGGCCCCGGCAGGCCGCCGATCCGGCTGGCGAGCACGAGTCGGGTTCGCGGGTAGGCCATGGCCAGCGGGTTGTTCTCCGCGCCGGTGTCGCGGCGATAGTCGCCGCTGCCGAAGGCGAGCCGGAACGCGCCGCGCGCCCGTGCGATCGTGGTGGCGTCCTCGATCCCGAGCGCCGACTCAAGCAGCGGGATCACCGGCGTACGACCGCCGAGCCGCTGGAACGTGTCGGTCACCTGCTCGGCAGCCTCCGTCTTCGCGAGGATGACGCCGCTGAGTCCCTCGAGGCCGGCGAGCGCCGCGAGGTCGTCGCTCCACTCGACCGTCGTCCAGTCGTTGATGCGCACCCAGGCGCGGCCACCGTCGCGGAGCCAGCCCACGACGTTGTGTCGGGCCTCGTCCTTGAGCGAGGAGTCGATCGCATCCTCGAGGTCGAGGATGATCTGGTCCGCCCGGCCCAGCTGGGCGGCGTCGAACTGGTCGACGAGCCGAGCGGACACGAGCTGCCAGGAGCGGGCGTTGCGGCCCTCGACCCGGCTGGACTCGCGGGTCGCGCGCCGCTCGGCGAGCACGGTGCCGGTGATGGCGTCGGTCATGCGTGGTTCTCCCTCTCGTTCCTACCGCCTCACGGTAGACCCGCGCTGACGCTCTCCCCGCATCGAGAGCGACGCGACGATCGCGAAGACCGACATCATGGTCGCCGCGGGCGCGAGCTAGCGCCTCGCCCGGGAAGCCCTCATCGGCTGGCGCCGTCAGGTCCCGCCGCCACGACGGTGAGGAGTACGACGGCGTCCTCGATCGCAGCCAGGTCGTGACGGGCGGGCGGGATGACGACGTGATCACCCGCGGCGCCCTCCCACGACTCCTCGCCGGCGCCGAGGCGCACCCGGCCGACCAGCACCTGCAGCGTCGCCTCGCCCGGGCTCTCGTGCTCACCGAGCGAGCGGCCGGCTGCCAGCGCCAGCACCGTCTGGCGCAGCGCATGGTCGTGCCCGCCGTGGATGGTGTGGGCGCTCCGGCCCGCCGCGGACGCACGGGCAGCGGCGATCTGCTCATCGGCCAGGGTGGTCAGGGACACGGTGTTCATGACGATGCTCCTCCAGCGCTCAGGTGGGCCACGCACAGGTCGGGCTCGACGAAGGCGTCGAGCCGGTCGACGCTCACGGGCGACTCCCAGGATTCCATCGCACCCTGCATCAGACCGAGGTGGATGGGACAGACGACGTCGGCGCGGGTCACGGCCAGCTCCAGGAAGGGGCAGTGCCGCAGCCCGATCTCCGCCGCGTCGTCACCGGAGCGCTCGGGCGCGAAGCCGAGCTCGTCCAGCATCCGCATGAGCTGCTCGACCGGACCGAGCGCGCCGCCGGCGTACGACGGACCCTCGGCGGTCTCCGCGGCGTGCCGGCTCCCCCACAGTCGTCCGGCGTCCGCAGCCTTCCGGCTCGCGTCGGGGTCGGCCGCGAGGCCGGTCGCGAGCACCTCGGCGAGGACGCGGTAGTGCCGGGGCCCGCCCCGGTCCATGCCAGGCACGGCGCGGAACAGTTGCGCCGGGCGCCCGGGACCGCTGCGCTCGGAGGGCGCGCGCTCGGCCTGGCCGTTGCGGACGAGGGTCTCGAGGTGGAACCGGGCGGTGTTGGGATGAACGCCCAGCCGCTCGGCGATCTCCGCGATCTCGAGCGGGCCGTCGGCGGCACGCAGCATCCGCAGGACCTCGCCCCGACGCCCGGCGTCCTGCCGGCTCCGCTCGGCCACCGTCAGCCCGCTTCCGTCGCCTCGCCCTGCGGCGGCAGGGCGGCCACGAGCGGCGTGTCGACGCCGACCACCCCGAGCCGCGCGGCGCCCCCCGGCGAGCCGAGCTCGGCGTCCCGACCCGGCAGCGGCTCGGAGAAGAAGGCGTCGTTGTCGGCCAGGTAAGGCGCGAACGCGTCCGGGAGGTCGTCCTCGTAGAAGATCGCCTCGACCGGGCAGACCGGCTCGCAGGCGCCGCAGTCGACGCACTCGTCCGGGTGGATGTAGAGCGACCGGCCGCCCTCATAGATGCAGTCGACCGGGCACTCCTCGACGCAGGCCCGGTCCTTCACATCCACACACGGCTGAGCGATCACGTAGGTCATGTCGCCGAGTTTACACAAACATCACTTGGATAAAACAGCGGATGCGGGAGAATCGCACCCAGGTCACGCCTGGGCGAGCCCTCCCCCGCATCCGACCGTCGGGCCGCGGCAGGCACGCGTCCTGGAGCCGGCCGGGTCGGCTGACGCCGCCGTGGCGGTGGCTGCTACTTGCCGCCGACCGCCGACTTGAAGGCGGTCGCCGCCTTGAAGCCCGGCACGGTGGTGGCGGCGATCTGGATGGTCTCGCCGGTCTGCGGGTTGCGGCCCTCACGGGCGCCGCGCTCGCGCGGCTCGAACGTGCCGAGCCCCGGGATCTGGAGCTTCTCACCGCGGGCGACCTCGGCCACGACGACCTCGACGACAGCATCGAGCGCCCGGCCGGCGTCCGCCTTGCTCAGGCCGGTCTTCTCGGCGATCGCCTCCACGAGCTGGTCCTTCTTCACGGCGTTCCTCACGTCCTCTCCACTGGGACGGCGGCGGCTACCGCCGTCCGACGGGTGTTGCTGTCGACGCGGCGAATGTACCCATGGCCCTGTGGCGGCATGCCGCCAGGGGCATGGACGGCGCGGCCCGGGGCCCCGCGTCGAGCATCGGGCCGGGGCCAGGGGCCGTGCGACGTCGGGTCGCCCGGCCCCTGGCGGGGCGTCGTTCGGTCAAGGCCGACCGAGGGTCAGCCGAGGCTGTCGACGGTGGAGTAGCCGGTGCCGTTGTACTTCTGCACGACGACCGACGAGACCGCAGGCTGGCCGTCCATCGTCGTGTTGACCGAGGTGCCCTCGAGCATGAGCGGCGCCTTGAAGTCCGAGATGCTGCGGAGGGCCTTCATGAAGCTGTCGCGCGTCGGGTCGGTCATCTTCTGGAAGGCCTGCTCGAGCGTGGCGCCGACCATGTAGCTCCACATGCAGTGCGGGAAGGCCGGGGTGCCCTTGTACTTCGCGTACTTGTGCAGGTCCGAGAGGAACTTCGTCACGTCCGCGTCCTTCGCGAAGGCCGGGCTCTGCGGAGCCTTGGCGAAGGAGACCGAGTAGACGCCCGGGTACGCCGAGGCCTTGCCCGGCTTGAGGATCGCCTCCGGGCTGGAGGTGTTCGAGGGCAGGAACCAGCTCGGCTTCCAGTTGAGCTGCTGCGCCTTCTGCAGGGCTGCGATCGCGAGCGGGGTGATCGACATCGCGTTGAACATGACGTCGGCGTGCGTCGACGCGAGCTGCGTGATCTGGGCGTCGACCGAGGTGTCGGTGGCCTCGTAGGTCAGCTCCTTGACGACCTTGACGTTGCTCGCGCCCTCGATGCCCTTCTTGAAGCCCTCGACGTAGCCCTCGCCGTAGTCGTCGTTCTGCGACAGGATCGCGACCGTGAGGTCCTTGCCTGAGGAGGCGAGGAGCTTGCCGAAGGCCTCGCCCTCGTTCGCGTACGACGGCACGAAGCCGAGCTGGTAGGGGCTCTGCTTGGCGTCGTCGAAGATCGGGTCGCCGGTCTGGACGAGGACCTGCGGGACCTTGTCCGCGATGGCCGCCTCACGGTAGGCGCGGTTCGTCGGCGTACCCAGCCCCGAGGTCATCGCGAAGACGCTGCCCTTGAGCTGGTCGTAGTTCGACTTCGCCTTCTGCGGGTCGTAGGCGTCGTCCAGCGCCTTGATCTCGACCTTGCGGGTCTTGCCGTCCCCGAACTTCACGCCGCCCGCGGCGTTGACGGCGCCGAAGTAGGCCTTGATGCCGGCGACGGTGCACGTGCCGGGGCCGGCCGTCGCACCGCTGAGAGGCGTCGTGATGCCGAGGGTGACGGTCGAGTCGGTGATGCCCGTGCTCTCGCCGCCCGCACCGCCGGAGGATCCGTCACCGCCGCGCCCGCAGCCGGCGAGCGTCACCGCGACGGCTGAGATCAGGGCGATGGCGCCCGTCAGCCGCAGGTTCTTCTTGCGATTCATGCCTGTTCTTGCCTCTCTGTTGGGATGCCGCCCACCGATGGGGTCTCCTCCACTGCTTCCCGCCCCGGTGCGGGTCGCGCTGAGGGGGTCTCTTGGCGCCCCGCGCCGCCGGTGGAGCGGTTCTTCGGGCGCAGCTTGCGTGCGATCACCCGCGGCAGCGTCGCCACGCCGCCGGGGAGGACGAAGAGCGTCAGCAGGAGCAGCGCACCCTGCAGCAGCTCGGTCATGTTGGGGTCGATGTGGTTCGTCCACTGCGGGACGAGCACGTAGTAGGCGCCCCCGAGCAGCGAGCCGACGATGCTGGCCGCCCCGCCGATCACCATCGACGCCAGCAGCGTGATGGAGTGCCCGAACGTCATGGTCTCCGGCGAGGTGAACTGGATGACGGCCATGTAGAGGAACCCGCTCACGCCTCCGATGAGCGAAGCGACCGTGAAGGCCAGGACCTTGTAGCGGTACGGCGAGATGCCCATCGAGGCGGCCACCGCCTCGTTGCTCTTCACGATCGCGAACGCGCGTCCGTACTTGCCGCGCACCAGGTTGCGGGTGAGCAGGAAGACCGCGCCACCGATGACGATCACCAGGTAGAGCTGCCACTGGTCGTTATAGAGCCCGGTCCACGCGGGCGCATTGGAGAAGGCCGAGGAGATGCCCTGCGAACCGCCGGTGTAGTCGGAGAGACGCTTCGCGAGGGGTACGCCGACGATCGGGAGCGCGATCGTCACCATGGCGATCGCAAGACCACCGAGCCGTGCTGCGGCGAGTGCGACCACGAGGCCCATGACACCCGGGATGACCACGCTCGCTACGAAGACGAGGACGATGTTCCAACCGTGGGTCGCGCCGTACCCGGTGACATAGGCACCGGCACCGACGAAGAAGATCTGGCCGAGCGAGACCTGGCCCGTGTAGCCCATGACGACGTTGAGGCCGAGAACGGCCACGGCGAACACGCCGATCCTGGCCAGGTTCTGGTTGGTGTACTCGTCGAAGACGAGTGGCACGACCAGGAGCACGATCACCACGATCGCGGTGAAGACCCAGCGCAGAGGCGCGCGGGAGAAGAGTCCAACGGCGGTAGGCATCAGACGCGCACCACGACTTTCCGACCGAAGAGGCCCTGAGGTCGCACGATCAGGACGACGAAGATGAGGATGAACGGGACCGCGACCTTGAGGTCGTAGCCGATGAAGTGGACGTAGACGGCGGCGAGGTTCTCGAGGACCCCGATCAGCCAGGCCGCGACGACGACGCCGATCGGGCTGGACAGGCCGCCGAGGATGACGGCGGCCAGCGCGTAGACGAGGGCGCTGTCCATCATTCCGGGCGTGAGCGTGAGCTGCGGAGCGACGAGCGCCCCGCCGACCGCGCCCAGTGCCGCCGCGAGTCCCCAGCCGGCCATGAGCAGACGCCCGACGGGAAGACCCGAGAACGCCGCCGACTGCGGGTTGTTGGCGACCGCGCGAAGGGCGAGCCCGAACTTCGTCCCGAGGAAGAACGCCTGCAGGACCAGCATGATCGCGACGATCGCCAGGAAGGTCCCGATGGACCGGACGCTGACCGCGGCACCGAAGATCTGGACCGTCTTGAGGGAGAAGAGCGAGGGGAACTGCTGGTTGTTGTAGCTCCACAGCCAGCCGCAGACGCCCGTGATCAGGGTGAGCAGCCCGATGGTCACGACGACCGCCGTGTCCGGGTCGCCACGCTCGAACCGACGCATGACCACGCGTTCGAGGAGACCGCCGAGCAGGAACGACGCGAGGACGGCGAGAAGGATCGCCGGGACGAGCGCGAACCCGTGGGTGGTCAGCCACCACGTCAGGTAGGCGGACAGCACGGCCATGCCGCCCTGCGCGAAGTTGATCAGGCCGGTCGCCTGGTTGACCAGGACGATCGCGAGGCCGAGCACCGCATAGATCGACCCGTTCGAGAGCCCGTCGACGACGAGCTGGATGAATTGGCCCACGGTCAGCCTCCCAGGTAGGCGCGTCGGATTTCGTCCATGCCCTTGAGCTCGGCCGACGTGCCGCTGAGCACGCTCCGGCCGGTCTCGAGCACGGTGGCGCTGTCGACGAGGCGGAACGCAAGGTTCGCGTTCTGCTCGACGACGAGCATGGCGATGCCGGACTCACGGCGAAGCCTCGCGATGGCGTCGTACACGAGCTTCGCGGTGCTCGGCGCGAGGCCGAGCGAGGCCTCGTCGAGCAGCAGCAGCCGCGGCTTCGCCATGAAGGCGCGGCCGACGGCGAGCATCTGCTGCTCGCCCCCGGACAGCGCCGAGGCGTGCGACTTGTACCGCTCCTTCAGGTTCGGGAAGAGGTCGAGCAGGAAGTCGATGTCGGACTCGATGCCCTTGCGGTCGCGGCGCAGGTAGGCGCCGACGCGCAGGTTCTCGCGCACGGTGAGTGCACCGAAGCTGCCGCGGCCCTCCGGCACGTGCGCGATGCCCAAGGCGGCCACCTGCTCGGGGCGCTTCCCGCGGATGTCGGCTCCGTCGAAGAGGATCTTGCCGCCGGCGCGCACGGTCCCGCTGATCGAGCGCAGCGTCGTCGTCTTGCCGGCGCCGTTGGCGCCGAGGATGCCGACCGCGCCGCCCTCGGGCACCGAGAGGGACACGTTGTCGAGCACCTGGACCGGGCCGTACGACGCGGTCACGGACTCGAGCTCAAGCAACGTCATCGGCCGCGTCCTTCCCGATGTAGGCCTCGATCACCCGCGGGTCGGACTGAGCCTCGGCGGCTGTGCCCTCCATGAGCTTGCTTCCGTGGTCGAGGACGACGACGCGGTCGGTGAGCGCCGCGATGAGTCCCATGTGGTGCTCCACGATCACGACGGTGATGTCGTCGTCGCGCCGGATCCGCCGGACCGTCTCGATGAGCTGCTCGACCTCCGCATGCGGCAGGCCGGCGGCCGGCTCGTCGAGCAGGAGGAGCTTCGGTCGGGACAGCAGGGCCCGGCAGAGCTCGATGCCCTTGTGAAGACCGTGGGACAGCTCGTCCGCGCGCCGGTTCGCGGCCCAGCCGAGGTCGAGGCGGTCGAGCAGCGCGAGCGCCTCGGTCCGGAGCTCGCGCTCCGAGCGCGTCTGCCGGCGCAGCCGCAGCGACCACTCGATCGGCCCGCCCGGGAGCCGGGTGTGCGCTCCCAGCAGGACGTTCTCCAGGACGGTGGCGCCCAACTGCAGCGCGGGGTGCTGGAACGTCCGGGCGAGGCCGTGCCGCGCCAAAGTCGCGGGCGCCGTACCGAGGACCTCGACGCCGTCGATCGTGATCGAGCCCGAACTGGGCCGGTAGTGACCGCTGATGCAGTTGAACAGCGACGTCTTCCCCGCACCGTTCGGACCGACGAGACCGAGGATCTGCCCCGGCTCGACGCTGAACGCAACGTCGGTGAGGACCTTGATTCCACCAAATCGGAGGTTCACGTCGGTGAGCCTCAACTGCGCGCCCATCGGCCGCCCTTCTCTCGTGCCACATGCTCGACTGTGCGCCCGATCACACGGCTGGACCGTACGGATCCGCGACCAAATTGTCAACAATTATGTGTGAAACTATGGGTCACGAACCGGTCTCGGTGCGGTGGCGAGAGGATCCAAGCACGAGCGCGGCTTCCATGTGAACGAAATCGTCTACGATCTTGACGCCAGAAACGTGTGGAATAGCGTCCACCAATGCGCCGCATGCAGTCGCGGCGCCGGTCCGGTCCGCCCGTCGCTAGCCGAGGAGGTCCTATGGAGGTCGGTGCTGAGCGGTTGGCCTCACCGGCAGAGGTCGCCGATGCGGTGCGTCGCGGCATCCTGGCCGGCGAGCTGGTCGCCGGCCAGCGGCTGGTCGAGGCCGAGCTCTCCGAGTCGCTCGGCGCTCGGCGCGGCGCCGTCCGCACGGCCCTGATCGACCTCACCCATGAAGGCCTCGTCGAGCGCATCGCCAACCGCGGCGCCCGAGTGCGCGTGGTCAGCGTCGAGGAGGCGATCCAGATCACCGAGGTCCGCATGATGGTCGAGGGCCTGTGCGGGGCCAAGGCCGCCGAGCGCATCTCGGACGACGAGATCGCCGACCTCCAGGCCCTCGGCGACCGGATGCGCGCCTGCGTCGACCACGGCGACGTGGTCGGATACTCCCGGCTCAACCAGCAGCTGCACGAGACCGTCATCCGGATCGCGGCCCAGCCGGTGGCCGCGGAGGTCATCGGACAGCTGCGCGCCCGCAACGTCCGCCACCAGTTCCGACTCGCCTACCGTCCCGGCCGTCCTCAGGCCTCGCTCCCCCAGCACCTGGCGATCATCGAGGGGCTCGCCGCCCGCGACCCGGAGGCCGCACAGGCCGCCGTACGCGCCCATATCGCCAGCGTCATGACCGCACTCCGCGAGTCCGACCCCGCCTGACCCCTCCGGATCTCCGGTACGCCGAGGTCGGTCGCCCCTCTCAGCGCCTGAAGTCCATCTCCTGGAGCTGGGTCTGGACCGTCCGGCCGCTCTCCCACGGGTTGGCGCCGGGCACCACGTGCGGCATCGGGATGTCGGCCCGGTTGCGTCGCTTGTGCGGTGTGGAGATGCCGAGCCGGCGGTCACGTTCCCCGATGAGACGCTCGTCGGCCTGCCCGTCCTCGGTCAGCCCCATCATCAGCTGAGGGATGCCGTACGGGAAGTCGTCACGGTCGTATTGCCAGGTGTGGAACGTCTTCCCGTAGGTGGTGACCAGGTCCGCGAAGTACGCATGCTCGGCGAGGTCCGGGATCCCCGGCGCGGCCAGGATGCCCGACTTCACCTCGTAGTGGTGGCTGTGCCAGAGCCTCTTCTCCTCCTCCGGCAAGCTGCGGAAACGCTCTTCGCTGATGATGTACTCGATCCCGATGAGCCTCGCGTCGACCGCGTTCCGGTCGAAGATCACACACTGATGCAGATCGTGCCGCAGATGGATGCAGAAATGGCTCGCCTCGACCTGGCGCCCCATGTCGTCGGCGTACATGTGGAACCCGTTGAGGTAGGTGCTCATCGCCTGCAACGGGTACTTCGGCTGCATCGTGCCGGCTGCCATATCGAGCAGCCGGTGCTTGAGTGGGTGACCCTTGCCGATCTTCGCCGTGGCCACGAGCTTGCGCCCCAACGCGACGGTCATCGCGGCCGCCGCTCCCGCCGCGATCCCGACTCCCAGCCGGTGCTTGAGTGGGTGACCCTTGCCGACCTTCGCCGTGGCCACGACCTTGCGCCCCAGCGCGACGGTCATCACGGCCGCCGCTCCCGCCGCGATCCCGACTCCCAGCCGCTGCACGGTCCCGGCGGCGTTCTCACCATCAGTCCTCCGTGTCATGCGCGGTCGGTACCCGGCAGCAGGCATCCAACGCCCCGGGACGCGCGGACATGTTGGCCGCTCCGCGCAAGGAGGACGACAAAAGCAACGAGGTCCGGATCTTTCGATCCGGACCTCGTCCGATTGGTAGCGGGGGCAGGATTTGAACCTGCGACCTCTGGGTTATGAGCCCAGCGAGCTACCGAGCTGCTCCACCCCGCGTCGGTGAATAGAACATTACAGGGTCGCCCCGGGCACGCCAAATCGGGGGGCCGTGCCGGGCTGCGAGGGCTACTTGTTGAGCAGCTCGAGGGCCTGGTCGACCTTGGCCTCGGCCTGCTGCATGAGCTTCTCCCGCAGGGCGAAGTCGTTGGAGCGGCCCGCGGCGTCGGCGCGGTCGAAGAGCTGCTGCGCCTGGGCAAGCAGCGACCGGACCTGGGTGTCGTGGTCGCCCTGGGTCTGGCCGGTGCCGGAGCCTTGACCACTGCTCCGGCCCGTCCCCTGCCCGCCGTTCCCCGACTGCTGGCCACCCTGGCCCGCCGTACCGCCGCCGAGGGCGTTGCTCAGGGCCGCGCCGAGCGTGCGGCCGTAGCCGACCCGGCCGTCGTACGACACCAGGACGTAGGCCAACCGCTGGTAGTTGCTGCCGGAGCCGCTGAGCGGACTGGCATAGACCGGCTCGACGTACAACAACCCGTGCGACGCCGTGGGGACGGTGAGGACCTGGCCCCACGCCGCCGAGCTGGCGCTCCGGCTGAATCGCGCGATGGCGTCGGCGATGCGGGAGTCGGTGCGGAACGTATTGCTGATCATCCCCGGCCCGGCGGTGCCCTGGCCGAAGCCGGTGAGGACGCGGATCTTGCCGTAGTTCTTCGGGTCCGTGGCGTCGGAGTCGACCGTCATGACGGCCGCCAGGTTCTGGCGTGACAGCGGCGTGAACGCTGACGTGATCGACCACGTCGAGTCGCCGCTGGCGCCCGGCAGGAACATCCGGGCCGGGGTCTGCTGGTGGTTCGGGTTGTTGGGGTCGTCCGGGACCGACCACTGGTCGTTGGCGTTGAGGAAGTCGACCGCGTCGGTGACGTGGTACTTCGCCAGCTGGTAGCGCTGGACCTTGTAGAGATCCTCGGGGTAGCGCAGGTGCGGCAGGAGCGCGGCCGGGATGTCGGCCTTCTTCTCAACGACTCCGGGGAAGGCCTTCTCCCAGGTCTTCAGGATCGGGTCGCTGTCGTCCCAGGCGTAGAGGTGGACGGTGCCGTCGTAGGCGTCGACGGTGGCCTTCACCGCGTTGCGCATGTAGTTGATCTCGTCGGTCGGCACCGTCTGCGTGCCCGACGTCGTCGGCCGCGCGTCGTTGGTCATCGCGGCGAACGAGTCGCTCGCGGACTGCGGGTAGCGGTCGGTCGTCGTGTAGCCGTCGACGACCCACAGGATCCGCCCGTCCTCGACGACCGGGTAGGCGTCGTCGTCGAGCGTGAGCCACGGTGCGACCTTCTCCACCCGCTGCTGCGGGGTGCGGTTGTCGAGCACCTTCGAGTCGTCGTTGACACGCTCGGAGAGGAGGAAGTTGGCCGAGCCGTACTGGATCGCATACATCAACCGGCGGAACGTGGAGCCGATCGGCACACCGCCCTTGCCGGCGTACGTCGTCGTCTGCTGCCCCTCGTTGCTGCCGTAGTCGAGCTCGACCGACTTGGCCCCGGCCGGACGCCCGACGATGGAGTAGTCGGGGCTGTCCTCACCGAAGTAGACCTGGTCCTGGACGTTCTTCTGGCCGGCCGTCAGGTCGCTGTCGTCACGCCCCTCGGCCCACTGCGTGTCGGCGTGCTCGGTGGCGTCCGCACGACCGCGCTGGTTGGCATAGGCCGCGACGACCCCGTTGGAGTGGGTGTAGACCGTGTGCAGGTTGGTCCAGGTCCGGTCGCTGGTGCTGATCCCGCTCTGCTTGAGCTCCCGGACGCCGAGGACGAGCGCCCGGTCGTGGCCGTCGATGTCGTAGCGGTCGACGTCGAGCTCGGGGGCGACGGTGTAGTAGGACCGACCCTGCTGGATCTGCTCGAACTCGTCGCGCACCCACACCGGGTCGGCGACCGGGACGGAGGAGGCCGCGTTGTCGAGGGCCTTGGCGCTCGTCGCGGACGCGTCGGCCGTCGGCTTGTAGGCCACCGTCTCGACGTCGTCGATGCCGTACGCCGCCCGGGTCGCGGCGATGTTGGCCGCCAGATAGGTCCGCTCCTTGTCGGACTGCGACGGCTTGACCTGGAAGGCCTGCACGATCGCCGGCCAGATCAGACCGAGGACGATCGCCGAGACCAGGAGCAGCCCGATCCCGACGGACGGGAGCTGCCAGCTGCGCCGCCACACGTTGGCGAAGAAGAGCAGCGCACAGATCACCGAGATGCCGATGAGGATGTTCTTCCCCGGGAGTACGGCGTGGTCGTCGGTGTAGCCGATGCCGTCGAGCACCGGACCGGAGTCGTGGACCAGGTCGAAGCGGTCGAGCCAGTAGTCGACCGCCTTGAGCGCGAGGACCAGCCCGACGAGGACCGAGATCTGGGCGCCCGCCGGACGCGAGATCCGATCACGGACCGCTCCCCCGAGGCGGATGCCGCCATACACGTAGTGGACGACGAGCGAGGCCAGCGTGGCGAGGATGAGCGCGGTGAGCGCGAAGTTGACCAGATAGTGCCACCACGGCAGGTCGAAGACGTAGAACCCGACGTCGCGGTGGAAGAACCGGTCCTTGCTTCCGAAGGGGACGCCGTTGCGCCACAGCAGGTAGGTGCGCCACCGGCCCGCGCCGGAGACGCCGGCGAAGATGCCGGAGATGCCCGCGACGCCGACGAGCAGCCAGGTCCGGATGGGCGTGATGGCGTCGCGGTAGCGCTCCAGGCCGCCGTGGTCGTCGGCCGGATGGAAGAACGGCCGCGCACGGTAGGCCAGCCAGACCGGCACCGCGATCGCGGCCGCCATGAGCAGCCCGAAGACGACGAAGAGGATCGTCCGGGTCCAGAAGAGGGTCCCGAAGACGCTGTCGAAGTCGACGGAGTGGTACCAGAGCCCGTCGGTGTAGAGCGAGGCGAACGTGGTGAGGGCGAAGAAGAAGAGCACCAGGACGACGCCGCTGATGACCAGCCACCGGGCACGCGTCGACGGCCGCCGCGGCGGTGCGTCGTGGGGATCGTCGTCGAAGAGCTCGCTCACGGCTCCTCCGGCCCGCTCGGGTTGCTCTGGCCGCTCACGTCGTCGTCGGCCAGCGTCGCCGCCAGCAGCTGGGTGAGCTGGGGCACCAGGTCGGCGCCGCCGACCACGGACTGGGCGTCGTCGTGGGCGCGCAGCCGAAGGGCGGTGTACGTCGAGCCGCCGCGCGTCACGCCGGCGACGATCCGCACCTCCTGGCGGTCGGGGTGCTCGCGCGCGAACTCCTCCGCTGCCGCCGGATCCTCCGGGATCTCCGCGTCAGCACCCGGCGGGAGGACGAGACGCTCGACGACCGCTGCACAACCGGCCACCTCGGCCGGCCAGGCGGTCGTCTGCAGGACCTCCTCGAGCCGGTCTCCGGAGGCGAGCTGGTCCTGCTCGACGGGCGTCAGGGACCCGGCGGCCGACGACTCGTCGAGCCCCATCAACGACGCGAGCGTCGGCTCGGCGGCCACGAAGGCGGCCGTGTCGACCAGGGCGTAGAGCCGCGCGGGGCCATCCCAGCCCTCGCCGGCGACGTGCTCCTCGATCTCGAGGACGGCGGCGGCCAGCGCCGGGTCCACGTCGAGGTCCCCGGTGACGTCCCTGTGACTCTCGCTCATGCGCCGCTCCCACAGCTCGGCAGGGGCGCACCGTGGTCCTTCACCCAGGTCTGGATGGCGGACAGCGCGCCGTCGAACGTGCTCACCTTCACCAGCCGCATGTCACCACGATCGGCCCCCACGACATCCTGGCAGTTGTCGGCCGGCACGAGGAAGAGCTTGGCGCCGTCGTGCTGGGCGGCGGGGATCTTCTGCTGGATCCCGCCGATCGCGCCGACCTGACCCTTCTCGTCGATGGTCCCCGTCCCGGCGACCGGGTCACCCCCGGTCAGCGAGCCCGGGGTGAGCGTGTCGTAGACCGAGAGCGCCATCATGAGGCCGGCGCTGGGCCCGCCGATGGTGGGGTCTATGCCGATCCGCACGTCGAACGGGAAGTCGTAGGTCGTCCCCAGCCCGACGCCCAGGTAGGCCTTGCCGTTCCGGCGGCCCGAGGTGACCTTCGTGGTCATGGTCCGGTGACCGCGCTGGACGGTGAGCCTCACGACGTCACCGGGCTTCACCGACTGCACGGCCTTGACCGCCTGGTCGGGCGTCTTCACGGATGTGCCGTTGATCTTGCGCACCTTGTCGCCGGTCTTGAGCACGCCGGCGGCCGGCGCCTTCGCCGTCACCTGCGCCACCGCGACGACCGAGCCGACGTGGTAGCCGAGCTTCTCCAGGGCCGCCGCGACGGCGTCGTCCTGCGCCGTCGCCATGTCCAGCGCACCCTGCTGACGGTCGCCCTTGGTCGTGCCGTGGACGTCCGGATAGGCCACCGAGAGCGGATAGACCGCGTCGTCCTTGCTCACCCAGGCCTGCAGCAGCGCCCACAGCCCGAGCTTGGCGGTGCGCGTCGTCTCGGAGACGGTCGTCATCCGCAGCTCGCCGGCGTCTCGGTAGGCCTTGTGGCCGTCGACGTGGACGATCGGCTGCCCCTGGTAGTCGCCGAGGACGTTGACCGTCGGCCCGGGACTGTAGATCGTGAAGGGCAGCGGCACGACCCACGCCAGCACGACCAGGAGCAGCACGAGCGGCAGCGCGATGAGGCCGGCCAGCGTGCGGTGCGTCATGCGGGCTACCTTCTCATTCCCGCCCAAGACGGCGCTGAGACGCCCTCGGCGCTCACCGGGCGCGGGCTCAGGACGCGCGGCGCTTCGCGGCGTCGCGCGCGGAGTCCCGGCCGGCACCCTTCGCGGCCTGCCGCTGCGCCGGTCGTACGGCGACCCCGCTGCTCCGGTCGCGAGCCGGACGCGGCGCGGCGTAGCGCGGGGACTCCCGCCCGTCGCGGTCGCGGGAGAGCGCGTCGGCCAGCCGGCGTACGGCGACCTCACGGTCGACCGCCCCACGACCCTCGCGCCCCAGCCAGGCGACCCAGAGCATCGCGAGCGCCGTCACGACGGCGGCCGGCACGAGCCAGAGCAGGATCTCCACCCCAGCAGGGTAGGCAGCCCAGGGCGTCGAACGGCTACGGCGCGCCGACCCACTCGTCGGTGCCGTCGCTGAACCGCTGGTGCTTCCAGATCGGGACGGTGGCCTTGAGCGTGTCGATGAGGTCGCGGGAGGCGTCGAACGCCTCGCCGCGGTGCCCCGAGGTGGTGGCGACGACGACGGCGATGTCGCCGATCGCGAGGGTGCCGACCCGGTGGACCGCGGCCAGGCCGTTGACGCCGTGGTCGGCGGCGACCTTCTCGCAGACCTCGCGGAGCCGGTCGAGCGCGGTCGGGTGGGCGGAGTACTCCAACCCCGCGACCCCCTTGCCGTGGTCATGGTCGCGGACCCGCCCGACGAACAGCGTGAGGCCGCCGGACGCATCGTCGTCGAGCGCGTCGACGATCTCCGCGACGTCGAGCGGGGCGTCGCGGATGTCGACGAGCTTCACGGCCGGGTGCGTCATGGGTCGACCCTACGACGTCTGCGTTGGTGAGGCGTTGGCCGCACACGTAGATTGGAAGCATGAGTGAGACCCCTGGCCAGCCCGGTCCGGAAGAGCCCGACGAGCCGCAGAACCCGTTCAAGGGCACACCCTTCGAGGGACTCTTCGGTGGCGCGGCCGGTGGCGCCGGCGGAGCCGGCGGCTTCCCCGGCTTCCCCGCCGGTGGCGGCATGCCCGACCTCAGCCAGCTCTTCGGCCAACTGCAGGCCCTGATGCAGCCCTACGACGGCCCGCTCAATTGGGACGTCGCGCTCGACCTCGCCCGCAAGACCGTCGCGCAGCGGCCCGACCCGTCCGTCACCCAGCGTCAGAAGGACGCGGTCGCCGACGCCGTCCAGCTCGCCGACCACTGGCTCGACGACACCACCGCCTTCCCCTCCGGGGTGAAGACCGCCACTGCCTGGAGCCGGGCGGAGTGGCTGGTCAACACGCTCGACGTGTGGAAGGTGCTGGTCGAGCCCGTCGCGCAGTCGTCGGTCAACGCGATGAGCACCCAGTTGCCCGAGGAGATGAAGGCGATGGCCGGCCCGATGATGGGCTTCCTCGGCAAGGCCGTCGGCGCGCTCTATGCCAACCAGGCCGGCTCCGGTCTCGGCCAGCTCGCCGGCGACGTCCTCTCCGTCTCCGACATCGGCGTGCCGCTCACCGAGCCGGGCCGCGCCGCCCTCCTGCCGACCAACATCGCGCCGTTCGCGGAGGGTCTCGGCGTGTCCGAGGACGACGTCCTGCTCTTCCTCGCGCTGCGTGAGGCCGCCCACCAGCGGCTCTTCGCGGGTGTGTCGTGGCTGCGCGACCACGTGATCGGGGCGGTCCGCGACTACGCCACCGGCGTCGAGATCAACCTCGACGCCATCCAGCAGCGCGTGCAGGAGCAGCTCCAGGGGCTCGACATGAACAACCCCGAGGAGCTGCAGAAGGCGTTCGAGACCGGGATGTTCGAGCTGCCCGAGTCCCCCCAGCAGAAGGCCGCCCTGGAGCGGCTCGAGATCGTCCTCGCGCTGGTCGAGGGCTGGGTCGACGAGGTCGTCGGCCTCGCCACCGCCGAGCGGATGCCCGCCGCGGCCAAGCTCCAGGAGGCCGTACGCCGCCGGCGCGCCGCCGGGGGCCCCGCGGAGCAGACCTTCGCGACCCTCGTCGGCCTCGAGCTGCGGCCGCGCCGCCTCCGCGACGCCGCCACCCTCTGGGGCTCGCTGCGCACCCGTCAGGGCATCGAGGCCCGCGACGGCGTCTGGATGTCGCCGGCGCTGTTGCCGACGGCGAAGGATCTCGACGACCCCCTCGGCTTCCGCGAGGGCGCCGAAGCCCCTGCCGCGCTGACGGAGGACGACTTCGACGCCGAGCTGCGCAAGCTGCTCGAGGGTGGCGGCGAGTCGGGCGACACCCCCGACGCCGAGTGAGCCTCCACGCCGACGCGCTCTCGGTGCTCCGTGCCTGGACGCCCCCGACCAGCGACCAGGCCCGGTTGCGCGAGCGCTACGTCGCTCATCTCGAGGAGCATCCCGGCGGCGTCCTGCGCTCGTCGGTGCCCGACCATCTCACGGCCTCCTGCCTGGTGCTCAGCGCCGACGGCGCACAGACGCTGCTCACGCTGCACGCCAAGGCGCGGCGGTGGTTCCAGTTCGGTGGCCACCTCGAGCCCGACGACGTCTCGTTGCTCGCCGCCGCGACGCGTGAGGCGACCGAGGAGTCCGGGCTCGCCGGGCTGCGTCTGCTGCCCACACCCGTCCAGCTGAGCGAGCACGAGGTCCCGTTCTGCGGCCCTGCCGGCGGCGTACACCACCTCGACGTGCGCTTCGTCGCCGTCGCCCCCGCGGACGCCTCCCATGCCGTGAGCGAGGAGTCGCTCGACGTCCGCTGGTGGCCCGCCGACGCCCTCCCCGACCCCGAGCCCGACCTCGTCGAGCTGGTCTCGCTCGCCCGCGCCCGGCTGAGTTGAGTCGCGGCCCATGGCGGGTCGAGTTGCGGTGGATGGTCGTTCGGCGAACCACGATCCTCAGCTCGAGCCACCACGACTCGGGACTCGACCCTCAGTCGACGTCGGCGGCGTCGGCCTCCTCCTCGCCCGGCGGCGCGGGGAGCCTGCTGGCGGCGGACCAGCCGAGCAGATAGCCCTTGGCGCGCTCTGCCTGTGGGAACCGGTCGACCCAACCCCAGAAGCGGGCGTTGTGGTGGGGCTCGAAGAGGTGGGCGAGCTCGTGGACGAGGACGTAGTCGATGACCCACGACGGCATGCCCTGCAGCCGCGCGCTCAGCCGGATGGAACGGTCGCCCGGCGTGCACGAGCCCCAGCGGCTCTGCTGGTTGTCGACCCAGCGGACGGACTCGGGGATGGCGAGGCCGCCGAAGTAGCGGTCACTCAGCGCTGTCGCGCGCCGCAGGAGCTCGTCGTCGGAGGGCTTGCGGCGCTGCTCGGACTTCTCGATGCGGGCGACCATCTGCTCGACCCATTCCGCTTCCTCACGCCGCGACATGGCGGCTGGGATGAGCACGACGATGCGCTCGCCGTCGCGGTAGGCAGAGACGGTACGCCGCCGGCGACTGCTCCGGCGCACCTCCACCTCCGGCTGCTCCATGCACCGAGACCTTAGCCGTTCGCCCAGGCCAGCAGACGGTCCCGCGTCCAGGTGTTGACGATCCGGTCCGGCTCGATGCCGACCGCCTCCGCCCGTTCGCAGCCGAGGACGAGGAAGTCGAGCTGCCCGGGCGCGTGGGCGTCGGAGTCGATCGCGAAGAGACAGCCGGCGTCCCGGGCGAGCTCCAGGAGCCGGGTCGGCGGGTCACGCCGCTCCGGCCGGGAGTTGATCTCGACGGCGACACCGTGCTCGGCGCAGGCCTCGAAGACCGCCGTCGCGTCGAACCGCGACCCGGGGCGGGTCCCCCGGCCACCGGTGACGAGGCGGCCCGTGCAGTGGCCGAGGACGTTCATCCGCGTGGTGGTGATGGCGGTGACCATCCGCCGCGTCATCTGGGCCGGCTCCATGGCGAGCTTGGAGTGGACGCTCGCGACCCGCAGGTCGAGCCGCTCGAGCATGTCCTCCGTCTGGTCGAGGCTGCCGTCGTCGAGGATGTCGACCTCGATCCCCTTGAGGAGGCTGAATGCCCCGTCGAGATGGGCGTTGACCGCCTCGACCACGCCCAGCTGCCGCTGCAGCCGCTCGGCCGACAGCCCGCGCGCGACCTTGAGCCGCGGGCTGTGGTCGGTGAGCACGAGGTAGTCGTGGCCGACCTCGATCGCGCTGAAGGCCATCTCCTCGATCGGGGACCCACCGTCGGACCAGTCGGAGTGGGAGTGCAGGTCGCCGCGCAGCCGGGCGCGGAGCGCCTCTCCCGCGCCGCGGGCGGTGAGCGGACCGCCGAGCTCCTCCTCCGCGCGGGCAAGCCGCTCCGGGGTGCGTCCGGCGACCGCGTCGGCGATGACGGCGGCGGTCGAGGCGCCCACGTCGGGTAGCTCGGTCAGCGTCCCCGCCTCCGCGCGCTCGCGCACCTCCGACTCCGGGAGCGGCAGGATCGCCGCGGCCGCCGCCCGGAACGCCTTGACCTTGTAGGTGTCCTGGCGCCCTCGCTCCAGCAGGAAGGCGATCCGGCGCAGGGCTGTGACCGCACCGGCGTCGTACGCGTCCTCCACGTGTCCCATTCTCGCGCATGGCCGGAGGACGGGAGGGTACCGAGGGCGTGGAACGGATATGTCGTGATACGACAGAAGTGAGGCGACGCCCACGATGAGCACGCTGTTCCCGCCCCGCCAGGCGCCCACCGACCGCGGTCGGCTTGCCCGTGATCTGCTGCGCGTCGTCGAGGGCGAGGTGCGCTTCGACACGGCCAGCCGGCACCTGTACGCCAACGACGCGTCCATCTACCGGATGATGCCGCTCGGCGTCGTCGTGCCCCGCACCGCGGACGACGTCGTCCGGGCGGTGGAGGTGTGCCGCACCCACCAGGCTCCGATCCTCGCGCGCGGCGGCGGCACCGGCCTCTCCGGACAGAGCGTCAACCACGGGGTGATCTTCGACTTCTCGAAATACATGAACCGGATCGTCGAGCTCGACCCCGACGCGCGCACCGCCATCGTCCAGCCGGGCGTGATCTGCGACCAGCTCCGCTACGCCGCTATGGAGCACGGGCTGACGTTCGCCCCCGATCCGGCGACCCACGACCACAACACGCTCGGCGGGATGATCGGCAACAACTCGTGCGGCACGCACTCGGTCTACGGCGGCAAGACCGTCGACAACGTCATCGAGCTGGACGTGCTTCTCTACGACGGCACGAGGATGTGCCTCGGACTCGAGGAGGAGGAACAGCTCGACACGATCATCGCCGCGGGCGGCCGACGGGGAGAGATCTACCGTCGCCTGCGCGACCTGCGCGACAGGTACGGCGATCTCGTGCGCGCACGCTACCCGGACATCCCCCGCCGGGTGAGCGGCTACAACCTCGACGATCTCCTTCCCGAGAAGGGCTTCAACACGGCTCGCGCTCTGGTCGGCACCGAGTCAACCTGCGTGCTCGTCCTCTCCGCGAAGGTGCGGCTGCTGCCCTGGCCGGCCAAGCGGTCGCTGGTCGTGCTGGGCTACCCGGACTCCCCCACGGCCGCCGAGCACGTGACCGAGGTGCTCGACACCGGACCCCACGGTCTGGAGTTCTTCGAGTCGGGCATCGTCGACAACCTGAGGAAGAAGGGCTTCGAGTCGGAGGGCATGGCCGAGCTGCCGGCGGGCAGCACCTTCGTGCTCGTCGAGTACGGCGGGGACACGCAGGAGGACACCGACCGCAAGGCCGAGGCGCTCGTGGGCCGAATCCGCGACCTGCCGCATCCGCCGGACATCAAGAACTATGGCGACGAGCGGCACGAGTCCGATATCTGGGAGATCCGCCGCGGCGCTATCGGGTCCACCCGGATCCCCCAGGAGCACGCCGGCCTCGCCGGCTGGGAGGACGCGGCCGTGCATCCCTCGCGACTTCCGGACTACCTGCGGGACTACCGCGAGCTGGTCGAGCGGTACGGCTACCACACCGTCCTCTTCGGCCACTTCGGGCAAGGGTGCATCCACAACCGTCTCGACCTCGACATCAAGACCGCCGAGGGGATCGAGACATTCGGCCGCTTCCTGGGCGAGGCCGCCGACCTGGTCATCCGACACGGCGGGGTGCCCAGTGGGGAGCACGGCGACGGCGTGCTCAAGGCCGCGTTCCTCGAACGCCTCTACGGCCCCGAGCTGGTCGGGGCCTTCGAGGAGTTCAAGGACATCTTCGATCCCCTCGGGATGATGAACCCCGGCAAGGTCGTGCGGACCCCGCCGCCCACGGAGAACCTGCGGCTGGGACCGCACTACACGCCACCGGACCTGCCCACCCACTTCCGGTTCCCCGAGGACGGATACGGCTTCGCCGACGCCGCCAACCGCTGCTTCGGCATCGGCAAGTGCCGGCATCTCGAGGGCGGCACGATGTGCCCGAGCTTCATGGTCACCCGTGAGGAGAAGCACTCCACCCGCGGCCGCGCGCGGATGCTCTTCGAGATGATGCAGCAGGCCGGGGAGCGGACCCACCCCTGGCGCGACGACGGCGTGAAGGAGGCGCTGGACCTCTGCCTCGCCTGCAAGGGCTGCAAGGGCGACTGCCCGGTGCGCGTCGACATGGCCACCTACAAGGCGGAGTTCCTCTCCCATTACTACGCCGGCAGGCTGCGGCCGAGGTCGGCGTACGCCCTGGGCCTGATCCAACGGTGGGCACGCCTGGCCGCGATCGCCCCTGGTGCGGTCAACACGCTCACGCATGCTCCGGTCACCGCCACCCTCCTCAAGACCACCGCCGGCGTGGCACCCGAGCGCGAGCTGCCGCGCTTCACCGATCGGACGTTCCGCGCCCGGGACCGCCATCGGCGGCCGGCGAACCCGGACGGACGCGAGGTGCTGCTGTGGACCGACACCTTCACCGACCACTTCGAGCCGCACGTCGCGATGTCGGCGGTCGAGGTGCTCGAGGCCGCCGGCCTGCGCGTGCGCCTCTCCCGCACTCCGATGTGCTGCGGCCGCCCGCTCTACGACTACGGCATGGTGCCGACCGCGACACGCTACCTGCGTCGGATTCTGGACGAGCTGAGGCCCGACATCGAGGCGGGGATCCCCGTGATCGGCATCGAACCCTCCTGTGTCGCCGTCTTCCGCGACGAACTGCCCAACCTGCTTCCCCACGACGAGAACGCGCAGCGACTCTCGCAGCAGACCTTCACGGTGGCACAGGCTCTCGAGCGGCTGGCACCGGAGTGGGCGCCACCCGAGATCGGAGGTGATGCTCTCGTCCAGGTGCATTGCCACCAGGGCGCCGTCCTCGGGTACGACGCCGAGAAGACGCTCCTCGAGCGCGCCGGCGTACGCCTCACCGTCCCCGACAGCGGCTGCTGCGGAATGGCGGGCAGCTTCGGCTATGAAGCAGGCGAGAAGTACGACGTCTCCGTGGCCGCCGGCGAACGTGTCCTGTTGCCGCAAGTGCGCGAGGCCCGCCCGGACACCGTGGTGGTGGCCGACGGCTTCAGCTGCCGCGAGCAGATCACCCAGCTCACCGATCGGGCCGCCGTCCACAGCATCGAGCTGCTCGCCGCCGGGCTCGACGCTCCCGACCCTCGCCAGCCCACCGGACGGCCCGAACGTCGTATTCACCAGCGTCTCCCCCGGCCCTACCGGGGAGCCGACCGGGCGCACCGCGACCGCGGCGCGCTCACCCGTCCCGCGACGGCCGCCGGTGCTGTCGCCGCCCTCACGGCGATGACAGTCCTCCGGCGCCGCCTCCGTCACAGATAAGGAGAGATCACGATGTCGCAAGGAAACGTCACGCGCACCACGGAGGCGATGGGCCACGACGGTGCTCACGCGCCCGTCCGACTCTGGACGAAGGGCGGCCCGGTGGACACGCGCTACCTGGTCCCCGACGAGATCTCGCTCATCGAGGAGCGACATGAGGCCTCGATCGGCGAACCGGCGTCCATGGCGCTGCTCGGCTTCGCCACCGGGACGTTCATCATCGCCTGGCCGTTGAGCGGCTTCGTCGGCACGTCGGCCTTGCCGGCGACCGTCCCGTCCGTCCTCGTCTTCGCTGGGATCGCCCAGTTCATCGGCGGGCTCATCGCCTTCCGACGCGAGAACCAGTTCGCCGGGACGGCCTTCGGGGTCTTCGGCGCCAACAACGTCGTGGTCGCCACATTCCTGCTGATGCAGGCGACCGGGATGATCGCGGCGACACCGGGGTCGGGGGCGATGAGGATGCTGGCGCTCGAGCTGTTCTGCTTCGGCTACATCGCCTTGATGCTCGGCATCGTGGCGGTGCGGCTCAACGGCGCCTTCGTCGCGATCCTGCTGACGCTCGCGGCCGGGTTCACGCTCTCGGGCATCCAGGACTACTACGGCTCGTCGATGCCGTCGCTCGTCGGGCACATCGGCGGCTACTGCCTGATCGCGTCGGCCGCGCTGGCGGCCTACACCGCGTCCGCGATGGTCATCAACAGCACGTGGCAGCGCCCCGTCCTGCCGCTGCTCGGCCCGCGGCACCAGACCGCCGCCTGACCCGCGCGACGCCGTACGAGATTCGTAGAGAGAAGGAGGCCCGACAACCATGGCAGAGACCGCAACCGCATCTGACGCACTCGTGGACCGATTGATCGAGTGGGGCGTCGACACCGTGTTCGGACTGCCCGGCGACGGCATCAACGGGCTGATGGACGCGCTGCGCAAGCGCCACGAGCAGATCCAGTACGTGCACGTGCGCCACGAGGAGGTCGCTGCCATGGCGGCCGTGGGGTACGCGAAGTTCACCGGCCGGCTTGGGGTCTGCTTCTCCACCGCAGCACCGGGGGCCGCGCACCTGCTCAACGGCCTGCTCGACAGCAAGCTCGAGCAGGCGCCGATCCTGGCGATCTCGGGCATGACCTACAGCGACCTCGTCGGCACGAGCTACCTGCAGGACATGAACACCGACTACCTCTTCAACGACGTCGCCGTCTACAACCAGCGGATCATGAGCCCGCAGAGCATCCCGAACGTCGTCGACTACGCCTGCCGGACGGCCCTCACCGAGCGTGGCCCGGCGCATCTGGCGTTCCCGATCGACTATCAGGCCGCACCGGCGGAGGCCGGCATGCGCTTCCAGCGCAACGTGCCCGGGCACAGCTCGACGGCGTACCGGCCGCCGATCCGCGTGCCGGAGCGCCGCGACCTCGAGGATGCGGCCGCCGTACTCCGCGGGAGGACGAAGGTCGCCATCCTCGCCGGCGCCGGCGCACGCGGTGCAGGTGCGGAGCTCGAGCAGCTCGCCGAGAAGCTGGGGGCGCCGGTGGTCAAAGCCATGCTGGGCAAGGACTGCCTTCCCGACGACTCGCCGTACACCACCGGATCGATCGCCCTCGTCGGAACCAGACCCAGCGAGGACGCGATGGAGCAGTGCGACGCCTTGGTGATCGTCGGCAGCAGCATGCCCTACATCGAGTTCCTCCCCTCCCCGGGTCAAGCGGTGTGCGTGCAGATCGACGACCGGCCGGCTCGGATCGGACTGCGATATCCCGTCGACGTCGGGCTCTGCGGCGACGCCGCGGCGACGCTCCGAGAGCTGCTGCCACACCTCGACCGCAACGAGGACCGCTCGTTCCTGGAGCAGGCCCAAGCGGGGATGCGGGACTGGTGGGCCCTGATGGAGGAGCGCGGCACCCGTGATGACCTGCCGATGAAGCCACAGGTGCCGGCATGGGCGCTCAACGACGCGCTCGCCGACGACGCGATCGTGTGCGGAGACTCGGGGACGGTCACCACCTGGGTGGCCCGACAGGTGAAGATCCGCGGTGACATGCGGTTCAGCTTCAGCGGCACCAACTGCTCGATGGCCGCCGGGTTGCCGTACGCGATCGGCGCACAGGCCGCCTACCCGGGCCGTCAGGTGGTGGTCTTCACCGGTGACGGCTCGCTCACCATGCAGCTGGGCGACTTCCTGACCTGCGTGCAACACCGGCTGCCGGTCAAGGTCGTGGTGATCAAGAACAACACGCTCGGCCTGATCAAGTGGGAGCAGATGGTCTTCCTCGGCAATCCCGAGTACGGCGTCGACGTCGCGCCGATGGACTTCGTGAAGTTCGCCGAGGCCTGCGGCGCGACGGGATTCCACGTCGACCGAGCAGAGGAGTGCGCCAGGGCTCTGCGGGCGGCGATGGAGGTCGACGGTCCGGCGATCGTCGAGATGGTCGTCGACCAGCACGAGCCACCGCTTCCCGCGAAGGTGAAGAAGGACCAGGTCACGAAGATGCTCGCGGCGCTGCGGGAGGGCACGCCGAACCGGAATCGGATCGCCCTGCAGATGGTGAAGGACGTGCTCGACGAGGCGAGCTTCGAGACCTCCACGTCGGCGGGCCGCATCCCCGACGCCATCGCCAAGGTCGCCGGCAAGGTGGCAGACGCGGCCGAGCGACGCACGGAGGACTGACCCAAGTCAGCGTGCCGATTTTCCGTCCACAACCGGTGGACGGACGTCGTCGCAGGTCAGACGTGGATCCGCGACTCCGCTAGATCAGGAATCCACAGCGCTGTCCCACCGATTGCGGCGTGTCGTCCACCGGTCCTCAACAGGTTCTCCCCAGTTCTCCACAGGATCTTCCACAGCCTGGGGAGGTGTGACGTTGACCGGCGCCCCGGCTGGTCCCTAGGTTTCTGGTCAGACGAGACCCCCGGCGCCGCCGGACGGCCTTCGCAAGGGGAAGGCGAAGGGCGATCCAGGCACCGGGGGTCTCTTCATGCCGTCGTGCGGGCCCCCGACCTCAGAGCCCGCCGCGGCCATCCTCGGGACTCGACCCCGGGCGGAGCCGGACGACACGCGGCACCACGCTCAGCCCGCCTGCTACGCGGAAGACCACCGCGTGTCATAAGGTCGAGTCGGCCCGCTGCCGCGGGCTTCCGACGGGCTTCCCATTGACATCCCCGTCGCGACGACCAGAGACACAGAAGCAAGGAGGCCGTCATGGCGGAGACCTGGAGCGGCGAGTTCTACTGCGTGAAGTGCAAGGAGAAGCGCGAGGCCACCGGCGAGATCAAGGTGAACGAGAAGGGCACCAAGATGGCGAAGGCCGTCTGCCCGGTCTGCGGCACCAACCTCAACCGCATCCTCGGCAAGGCCTGAGCACCGCTCTCTCGCCGACGACGTCCGGCCCCCGGTCCACACACACGGACCGGGGGCCGAGTCGTCTCCTGTGGATGACGGCCGCGCCGGATCCGCGATCCGTGTGACAGTGCGGGCATGGAGCCACCTCTCCGGCTGCGCGCGGCCTACGTCCCGGTCCGCCGCGACGACCGCCACCTGCAGATCGGCGTCGACCCGCCTCATCGCGCGGTGTTGCCCGACACCGCCGACGTACGCCGCCTGCTGGCCGACCTCACCGTCGGCCTGACCGCCTCACCGCGGACCGTGCCTGCGCGACGGGCGCTCGACATCCTCCGCGAGGCCGGCCTCGTGGTCGGCGCCGCTGCTCCTCCGCAGCCGGTCGTGCTCGACGGACCGCGCGGGCTCGTCGACGCTCTCCGCGCGATCCTCCCCGGCACGGTCGTCACCCGCCCGGCGGACCGGCCGGGGCGCACGGCGCTCATCGTCCTCCTCGCCGACGGACCGCTTCCCCGCGAGCGGACGGATGCGCTCCTCCGGGCCGGCACGCCCCACCTGCTCGTCGAGGGCGGCCCGGACGCCTGGACCGTCGGACCGCTCGTCGTGCCGGGCGCGACCGCCTGCCTGCGCTGCGTCGACGCCGCGCTCGGCGAGAGCGACCCGCGCCGGAGCCTCGTGCTCGACCAGCTCTCCCATCACCATCGGCTGCCCGCGCCCGACCCGCTGCTCCAGGCGATCGCGCTCCCCTGGGCCGCGCGGGAGATCGTCGCGTACGCCGACGGCGAACGCCCGGCCAGCTGGTCGTCCACGTGCACGGTCCGCCGCGCGGGTCCTCCCGACGTGCGCACGTGACCCCGCCATCCGCACTGTGGGTGCGCCTGGGATCTCCTCGCCTACCGGTGAGCCGTCGCGCTCATCGCCGCACCGTCACGGGTCACCACCACTCGGAGTCGAGCTTCGCTTCCAGACTGCGGAGGTGCTCGCGGGAGCAGCGGTCGCAGAAATCCTTGTGCTGGCCGTTCTCGACGGCCGTGGTCCACAGCAGCAGGCGGCCGGCATCGCTCTCGGTCCGGCCACAGAAGTCGCACGTCCGCGTCGCGTCGCTCACGCCGTCACTGTAGACGCCGGTCCCCACCACCACGACGACATGCGGATCGGCCCGCCCGAGGTTCTCTCGGACGGGCCGATCGTTCACACACCCGCGATCAGGGTGGAGCCATCACAGGCCATCACAGGGCGCGGGCGAGGGCCAGGCGCGCCTGCTGGGCCGCCTTCTCAGCCTTCCGGCTGAGTCGGCGGGCACGGACCAGATTGCGGGCCCGCTGCATCTGCTGCGCCTCTCCCAGGCGCGCGGACATTTGCGCGCGCGCCAGGTCTTCGGGCATCAAGCTCATCTGAGTACTCCTGGTTCGAAGAATGGTCATCTCGGTTGCTGCTTTCGGATATGGATCGGGAGGCGCCGCGTCAGGCGGCCTCGTTCTTGCGCGGTCGGCCCCGAGGACGCTTCCTGGGGATCACCACCCCCTGCAGGAAGAGCTCCCCGCCCCAGACGCCCCAGGGCTCGCGCCGGGCAAGTGCGCCGTCAAGGCAGAGCCCCTGGACCGGGCAGTCCTGGCAGAGCGCCTTGGCGGACTCCACGTCGGCGGGCGACTCGGCGAACCACAGCTCCGGGTTGTTGACCCGACACGGCAGCAGCTCCTCGTCGACCCGTCCAGCCTCGTCGTGAAGAAGACCGAGGGTGGGCTCGAGAACGCTGGTCATGTGACACCTCCTTCCATTGACCTGATCGCGGTGGAGAAACAAAACGGCCGCGGATCCCGGGTTTCGGGTTCCGCGGCCTGGAGGCTGCCGAGTGCGTGCGCTCACGCAGTCGGTGGACTCCAGGCTGGGTCACCCGTGGCCTCGAAGCGGGCCTTGGCGGTCCAGACATCGGTCGTCGCGTCGAGAAGAGACACGTGTCCCTGGACGCGAACTCGACCGAAGCCATAGCCAGCAGCGGCACCCGCACCGGCGAACGCCGGGAGGACGACGTGGCCGCACGCAGGCATGCCAAGGCCGGACGGCTTGAGAGCCATCGCGGGGTTCGGAATCTTGGTCATCATCGGGGCCACCTCCTTCGGGTGATTCGAGCGCGGGACGTGCCAGGTCCGGGTGCGCGGTTTCGGGCTTGTCTGCAGCACGCTATCCCGGCGATCCTTCACCCGGCAAACGAATTAACGACGGATTTCGGGGAAATCTCGGCGCACACCTCTAACCGGCCTCGGCGACCAGCCCGAGGAGGTCCTCGCCGTAGGCGTCGAGCTTGCTCCTCCCGACGCCGTTGACCCGCAGCAGCTCATCGAGCGAGGACGGCTTGCGCTCGGCGATCGCCTCGAGGGTCGCGTCGGTGAAGACGGTGAAGGCCGGCTTGTTGCCGGCGACCTCCTTGCGCCAGCTGCGGAGCCGCTCGAACAGCGCCTCGTCGTAGGCCGCCGGGCAGTCCTCGTGGCGACCGCGGACCTTCTCCTCGCGGGAGCCGAGCGGTTGACCGCAGGTCTTGCACATCCGGGCCTTGCCCACTCCGGGGCGACGCTCCTGCGCCCGAGGACGGTCGGGCAGGAGCGGGTCGAGGAAGCGCGACGGCTTGCGGCTCGCGCGACCACCGGGCTGGCGCGCCTGCGCCCACGAGATCGCCAAGTCGAGGCGGGCGCGGGTGATGCCGACGTAGAGGAGTCGGCGCTCCTCCTCCAGCGCGGCCGGCGACTCCAAGGCGTAGGAGAACGGCAGGGTGCCGTCCTGGAGTCCGACGAGGAAGACGGAGTCCCACTCCAGGCCCTTGGCGGCGTGGAAGGTGGCGAGCGTGACGCCCTCGGCCACGGGAGCGTGCTGCTCGGCGGCGCGCCGGTCGAGATCGGCGACGAAGCCGCTCAGGTCTCCCCCACCGGCGGCGAACTCGGCGGCCTGGTCCACGAGCGCCTGCCAGGACTCCCAGCGGTCGCGGGTCTGGCCCCGGCCCTCCGGGGGCCGCGAGGTCCAGCCCATCCCCGCGAGCGTGCCGTGGACGGTCTCGAGGAGCTGTTCGCCGCCGGCCTCGCCGTCACCGGAGCGGGCGGCGCCCCGCAGCCTGGTCACCGCCTCGCGGACCTCAGGACGGTCGAAGAACCGGGCGGCGCCGCGGACGACGTAGGGGATCCGGCGGGCGGCGAGCGCCTCCTCGAAGGTCTCCGACTGTGCGTTGATCCGGAAGAGGACGGCGATCTCGGAGTAGGGCCGGCCGGACTGGTGCAGGCGGAGGATCTCGGCCGCCACCGACTCGGCCTCGTCGACCTCGTCGGAGCGCTCGGCGAAGGTCACCGCGGGCCCGGCGGGACGCTGGGCGCGGAGCTCGACGCCCTGGCTCGCGGACCCGGCGAGGAGGGTGTTGGCCGCGGCAACGACCTGCGGCGTGGAGCGGTAGTTGCGCACCAGCTCCACCGAGGTCGCGCCCGGGAACTTCCGCGGGAAGTCGCGGAGGTAGTCAGCGTCGGCGCCGGCGAAAGAGTAGATGGTCTGCGCCGGGTCACCGACCACGCAGATCTCGTCGCGCCCGCCGAGCCAGAGGTCGAGCAGCGCGGACTGGAGCGGCGAGACGTCCTGGAACTCGTCGACGACGAACCATTTGTACTGTCGTCGGACCTGCGCGGCCACCCGCTCGTCCTCGCTCAGCAGGCCGGCGGTGAGCAGCAGGACGTCCTCCATGTCCATCCGGCCCTGGCCGCGCTTGGTCTCCTCATAGGCCGCGAAGACGTGGCCCACGGTCGCCGCGTCGAGCCCGGTGACCTCGCGGCGCCGGGCCGCGGCCACCTTGGCGTAGTCGTCGGGATGGACGTTGCTGACCTTGGCCCACTCGATCTCGGAGGCGAGGTCGCGCAGCAGCGCCTGGTCGGTCTGGACCCGCTGACGACGGGCGGCCGCGGCGATCATCGGGATCTTCGACTCGGTGAGCGCCGGCAGCTCGGTGCCGTGGACCTTGGGCCAGAAGTAGCGCAGCTGGCGCAGCGCGGCGCTGTGGAACGTCCGCGCCTGGACCGCGCCGGCACCCATCGTGCGCAGCCGGTGGCGCATCTCCCCCGCAGCGCGGGTCGTGAAGGTCACCGCCAGGACCTCGGTGGGCGCGTAGACGCCGGACCGCACGCCATGGGCGATCCGGTGGGTGATCGCCCGGGTCTTGCCCGTCCCTGCCCCCGCGAGCACCCGCACCGGGCCCCGCAGCGCCTCCGCGACCGTGCGCTGCTCGGGGTCGAGGGCGTCGAGGAGGGCGTCAGAGGTCATGCGGTGGGAACACTCCTGGCAATGGGAAGGTTGAGTCCGACGAACACACCCTAGATGCCGGAGGGGACAGTCTGATGTCTGCCAGCTTCACTGCACCGTTCACGATGTACACCACCCCGTGGTGCGGCTACTGCAAGCGCCTCATGGGACAGCTCGAGCGGGAAGGCATCAGCTACGAGATCGTCGACATCGAGCAGGTCCCCGAGGCCGCTCAGATCGTCGAGTCGGTCAACGACGGCAACCAGACCGTCCCGACGCTGGTGTACGCCGACGGCACCTCCATGACCAACCCGAGCATCATGCAGGTCAAGGAGAAGCTCGCCGCGCTGGCGGAGTGACCGCGGGGCTCACCAACTGCCGGGCAGCGGGGCGCCGTACCACGCCTCGACGAGCGAACGGCTGATCGAGACGCCGCCCGGCAGCACGATCGCGCCGCTCGCGGTCTCCGTCCGCAGCTCGGCGCGGGTGAACCAGCGCGCATGCGCGATCTCCTCGAGGTCGCACTCGATCTCGGTCGCGACGGCTCGGCCGGTGAACCCGAGCATGAGGCTCGCGGGCAGCGGCCACGGCTGGTTGCCGAAGTAGGTCACCTCTCCGACGACCACGCCGGTCTCCTCCCCCACCTCGCGGCGGACCGCGTCCTCGAGCGACTCCCCCGGCTCGCAGAAGCCTGCCAGCGTCGAGAACCGCCCCTCCGGCCAGCGGGCGTGATGGCCGAGCAGGCAGCGTTCGTCCTCGGCGCCCGGCTCGCCGTCGGTGATGAGCATGATCACCGCCGGGTCCGTGCGCGGGAACGTCTGGTGGCCCTGGTCGCAGACGAGCTCGTGGCCGGCCGCGGCCGGGTGGACGGACTGCCCGCAGCGGGCGCAGAAGCGGGTGGCGCGATGCCACTCGGCGAGCCCGATCGCGTGGAACACCAAGGTGGCGTCGGTGCTGTCGGCGAGCAGCGCGGGGAACAGCCCGCGCAGCCCGACCCAGTCGTCGCCGGCGTACGACTGATCGGTGAGGACGGCGAAGTCCGCGCGTCCGTCATGCTCCCCCAGCAGCACCCGGATCCCGTCCGGCGCCTGTGCCGGGCTGAGCCAGCCGACGGTCTGGTCGGCCGGCGCGACGCGGCTGCCGGCGACGACGAGGACCCTCGTCGTCTCGTCGTTCCAGCGCGCGTCCAGCCAGGCCTGGTCGCGCCGGCGGTGGCCGCTGCGGTCGTGGGCGTTGCCGGTCAGCTGCTCGTGGACGTGCTGGTGGGTGGGAGGCACGATCCCCACGCTAGTGGGCGCTCGCTAGGTTGGCTCGGTGACGAGGGCGGAGGAGACCGGTGCGGGCGAGACCGGGCGGCCGATCCCGCCGACCACCACCGGGCGCGCGGCCGTCCTCACCGCGATGACGCTCGGCCTGACGCTGTCGATGTTCAACTCCACGATCGTCAACGTCACCGTGCCCGACATCGGGCCGGCCTTCCACGCCTCCTCGAGCCAGTTGCAGTGGATCTCCTCGCTCTACACGCTCTGCTACGCCGCGCTCCTGCTGCCCGGCGGCGCGGTCGGGAGCCGCCTCGGGCGGCGGACGGCCTTCCTCACCGGCATCGCCTGCTTCGCCCTGGGCTGCCTGCTCTGCGCGCTGGCGCCCACGCTCCCGGTCCTCCTCGTCGGCCGCGTCGTGCAGGCGGTCGGCGCCGCGGTGATGCTGCCGCAGACGTTGACGATCCTGGTCTTCGAGTATGCCGAGCCGGCTGCCCGGGCCCGTGCCGTCGGGATCTGGGCCGGAGGCGCCTCGCTGGGGCTCTCGGCGGGGCCCGTCCTCGGCGGGATCATCGTCGAGGTCAGCACCTGGCGGTTCGGGTTCGGGCTGAGCATGCTGCTCGCGTTCGTCACCTGGGGCCTCGGGTGGTCCGCGATCCCGGCCGAGCGGCACGGCCCGCCGGCGCGCACGCCGCGGGTCGACCTCGCCGGGGCCGCCCTCTCCGCGGTGTCGCTCGCGGCGCTGGTCTACGCCCTCATCGAGTCCTCGGCCCGCGGCTGGGGCTCGCCGCTGATCCTGGCGTCGCTCGCCGTCTTCGCGCTCGTCCTGACCACGTTCCTCGCGCGCCAGCACCGTCTGGCCGCGACCGGCGGGACGCCGCTCATGCCGCTCCGGCTGTGGCGGTCGGGCAGCTTCGTGGCCGCCAACGTCGCGGCGCTCGGCTACTTCATCACCTTCTTCGCGGTGCTGTACTTCTACAGCCTCGACCTCCAGGACGTCCGGGGACACAGCGCCCTCGTCTCGGGGCTCGCCTTCCTGCCGATGACCCTCGTCATGGCGGCGCTCGGGCCGGTGGCGGGGCGGCTGGTGGCGTCGTACGGCGCCCTGCGCGTGCTGGTCCTGGGCCTCGCCGTCGCGGCACTTGGCTCTCTGCTGCTCGCGCTCGTGCCGGACCGCACCGGCCTGCTCGACCTGGACTGGCGGTTGGCCGTCGTCGGTGCCGGCGCGGGACTGATCAGCTCGCCGGCGAGCACGGCCGCGGTCGGTGGCATCCCGCCGGCCGACAGCGGCACGGCGTCGGCGGTCTACAACACCATCCGCCAGCTCGGCTCGACGCTCGGCATCGCGGCGGTCGGCGTGATCGTCGGCGCCACCGACGCCCCGGGCTTCAGCCACGGTCTCGACCGTGCCATGGGCGTCCTCGCTGCCCTGCTCGCCGCGGTGGGCGTGCTCTGCCTCCTGATCGCGCGCCGAACGGGGAGCGCGGCGGCCGGGCAATAACTCGCCGCGCCCGGGCGTTGAGGAGCACGTGGAGATCCTCGACTCGGTGGTGATCGGGGCCGGTCAGGCCGGTCTCTCCGCTTCCTACCATCTGCAGCGCCGCGGGATCGACCACGTCGTGCTCGACGCGGACGCTGCCCCGGGCGGCGCCTGGCAGCATCGGTGGGACTCCCTCACGATGCGTGACGTGCACGGCGTCGCGGAGCTTCCCGGCGCCGAGCGGCTCGCGCTCAGCGACGCGCGCGCCAACGTGGCGGTGCCGGACTACTTCGCGGCGTACGAGCGACGTCACGACCTGCCCGTCATCCGGCCGGTCGCGGTCGACCGGGTGGCACCGGCCGATCCTGCCGCGCCGGCCGACGGTGAGCGGGAGGGCCTCCTGGTGACCCACGCCGGGGGCCGCACCTGGACGTCGCGCACGATCGTCAATGCGACCGGCACCTGGTCGCACCCCTACGTCCCCTACTACCCCGGCATGCGCACCTTCCGCGGCGAGCAGCTGCACACCCACGACTACCCGGGTGCCGAGCACTTCCGCGACAAGCGGGTGTTGGTCGTCGGCGGTGGCGCGTCGGCGGTGCAGCTCCTCGGTGAGCTGGCGCTCGTCACCGACGTCTTGTGGGCGACCCGGCGCCCGCTGGTGTGGCGCACCGACGAGTTCACGCCGGAGGCCGGATCGGCCGCCGTGGCGCTCGTGGAGGAGCGCGTACGCCGCGGGCTCCCGCCCGCGAGCGTCGTCTCCGTGACCGGCCTGATGCTGCGCCCGCAGGAGGAGGCGGCGCGTCGGCTCGGTGTCTACGACCGCCGGCTGCCGATGTTCTCGACGGTCGAGCCCGACGGGGTCCGATGGGCGGACGGGCAGCTCGAACCGGTCGACGTCATCCTCTGGGCGACCGGCTTCCGTCCCGCGATCGCCCATCTCGCGCCCCTGCACCTGCGAGGGCCGGCCGGAGGCATCCAGCTCGACCGGCACGGCACCACCGCCGTCGTCGACCCCCGGGTCCAGCTCGTCGGCTACGGTCCGTCGGCCTCCACGATCGGCGCCAACCGCGCCGGCCGGTCGGCCGCGCGGGGCGTCGCCGCCTGGCTCGCGCAGCATGCCTCGTCCTCGGTGCCCCGAGACGAGGCCGCCGGCTGAGCCCGGCTGACCCCTCCGGCCGGCGTCAGCGGGTCACCGCGATCGTGCCGTGGGCGCCCCGCTCGGCGTCCACCATCAGGTGGGACACGAACGGGTAGTGCCCAGGCTCGCGGAAGGACATCTCGACGAAACCGCCCTGTGCCGGCCCGAGCGAGAGCACCTGCGCGGCCCCGTGCGCGGGGTTGTTCCGCCGCAGCAGGTAGGCACCCTCGGCGAAGACCGTGTCGAACTGGCCGCCGACCACGTGGAAGGCGGTCGGCCGGTTCGGCCCGGCGTCGAGGACCCAGATCCGGACCCGCTGGCCGACCTTGGCGCGGAGCGGTCGGG